>CAZHLZ010000150.1:7402-8416 GCA_964532475.1 uncultured Chitinophaga sp. | reverse complement strand
TATTTGGAAAAAAATTGGAGTTGGAAAAATTCACAAGTATGTTGTACCAAAACAAAAGTTACAATGAGGCTTTGGAATTATACGATGTACAAGTTTTATTATCTGATGCCTTAAACATGGTTGATAGTTTGTCTATTTTCAATGCGGGTATTTGTGCTGAAAAAGCAGAAAAATTTGACTTAGCTGCGAAATATTACAAAAAATGTGCTGATATTTCTTACAAAGCTCCAGACATTTACGTAATGGCATCGACTGCTTACAGAAAAAACAAAAATACAGCTGAAGCGAAAGCAATTATCGCTGAAGGTAGAAAAAAATACCCAAATGATAGAGGATTGCTGTTAGAATTGGTTAACGCTTCGATTGATGAAGGAAACTCTGCTGAGGCTGAAAAAAGTTTACAAGAAGCAATTGCTGCTGATCCAAAAAACAAACAATTGTATTACGTAATCGGAACAATTTACATCGATTTAAAACAAAACGACAAAGCAGAAGCTGCCTTAAACAAGGCAATTGAACTAGATCATGATTATGCAGATGCACAATATCAGTTAGGAGCACATTTAGTTGGTGTTGCTGGTGCAATTAAAGAAGAAGCAAGTAGATTGAAATTTGGAGATCCAAACTATGACAAAATGTTGGCTCAATCAGATGAATACTACAAAAAATCATTGATTCCTTTGGAAAACTACATCACGAAACAACCAAATGACAAGGATGTATTAACGATTCTTTTCCAAATTCATAAAAGTTTAAAAAACACAGAAAAAGCATTGGAGTACAAAAAACGTGCTGATGCAATTAAATAAAAGTCTTTCAAAATCAAACCAATAAATTGAACCCTAGTTCATTTGGATTAGGGTTCTTTATTTTTAGAAAATTACAAGATCCGATAATCAAATGGAACAAAATGAAATCAAATAATCCACATAAACAAAAATTTGTGTAAATTCGTGGCAAAAAAACCTAGTCTGAATATGACTTTTTAATTATTATCATTATTTTTGAAACTAT
>CAZHLZ010000150.1:0-7392 GCA_964532475.1 uncultured Chitinophaga sp. | reverse complement strand
TAATTTTCTGTCTTATAAGTTTGCAACTCTTTGGACAAGAAAAAGAACCAATTCCCCGTTTTGTAAAAACGAAAATTTTGAATTCAAGTTCTTATGCCTACTTACCGAATGCAAATCCCGTGATAGATGTCTCATATTCTGAAGATAGTTCTGCCATTTATACCTATGAAGAATTAGTAGGGAATTTTACATTTTCCTTTATTCACGTTGATTTTATGCACGAAATAAATGATTCCCTCGAACAACAGCAAGTTTTAGTTTCTTATCTCGAATATTTGAAAACACTATTAGAAATTGAAGGCTCCGCTGGTTATGGTTATGGACACACTTTAGAATCACAGCCAAATACGCAAGGAATTATTGACTATTGGATGGGAAAAGAAAATACAAAATATGCACTGAAAGCTTGGACGAATTCCAAGCACATCACTATATTTTTCATCTATGGAAAGGAAGAATATCCCTACTTTACTGCGCAGCAAATGTATTTTGATGGAATAAGGTACTAATAGTTTGATCGAAAAAATGAACCATATTTTAGAAACAGAAAGACTTTATTTAAGAGAATTAGATTTTCAAGACGAACTTGATTTATTTGAAATGGATTCCGATCCGGATGTTCATTTATACATTGAAAATAAACCAGTTACAGAAATTTCTCAAATCACACACATCATTGGACTATTAAAAAAACAATATCAAGATTTCGGTATCGCTCGTTGGGCAGTTATTGATAAAAACAGCGATGAATGTTTGGGCTGGTGCGGATTAAAATATTTCAATTCCCCATTAAATAAGCACATTAATTTCTATGAACATGGCTACCGATTCAAGAAAAAACATTGGGGAAAAGGCTATGCCACAGAATCATCATTAGCTATTTTGAAATATGGATTTGAAAATTTACAAATCAAATCAATTTATGCCTTAACTGATCCTAAAAATGAAAAATCAATCCATGTCTTGGAAAAACTTGGCTTTAAATTCATAGAACTTTTTGATTATGAAGGTGATATGTGCAATTGGTTTGAACTAAAAAAAGAAAATTTTATTCGAAAATAAACCCTGATTTGCGCTGCGGATTTTACCAATTTGAACAAAGTACAACTAAATCTCTATTTATACCTAGGATTTACATCTTCCAAAGATTTCAAAAACTCAATTAAATCTAGTTTTTCTTGCGAGCTGAGGTTAAATGGCTTAATAATCTCACTTTGATTGTACACATTTCGTCCTCCTTGCTCATAAAAATCAATTACCTCCTTCAAAGTTTTCATTTTGCCATCATGCATATATGGCGCTGTCAAACTAATATTTCTTAAACTTGGCACTTTAAATTTTCCGACATCACTTGAATCAAAATGAATGCGGAAACGACCCAAATCTTCTGATTCTAATGTGGTGTAACCGTTATTTTCTGCTTTATAGGTCGTAAAATAGGGCAAAGAATGGCATTTGGTGCAGTACAAGTCTTCTGAAAAAATTTTCCAACCACGTTGCGCACTTTTGGATAATGATTTCTTTTGTTTTTTATAATAGAATAAATCAAATGGTGATGCATCAGAAATTAGAGTGCGCTCATAAGCAGAAATACTTCTTGTCAAGACCCACGGATCAAATTCTCGGTTAAAAACCTCCTTTGCAGCATCACGATATTCTGGAATAGCACGTAATTTCAGAATCAACTCCTTCATATTCATTCCCATTTCAGTGTGTTCTTGAATGGGCACAATCACTTGCATTTCTAAAGTCGGCAATTCCGCATCAAACATGATTTTGGGCAAAAAGGCTGCATTTAAAATACTTGGTGCGTTGCGTGTTGTCTTTCTACCAAAAACTCCGTCACTTGTTTCTTTTCCATCTGTAAATGCCAAACTTGGAACATGACAAGTGGCACACGAAACGGTTTCATCTTTCGAAAGACGTTTATCAAAAAATAATTTTTTACCTAATTCAACTTTTGCCTCGGAGTTTAGATTGTCTGAAGGATAATTTATAACTCCCAAAACAGAAATCTCAGCAGTATTCGAAGTGGAACATTTAGTAAAACTTAAACATGAAACAATGAAAAGAAAAAAGAAAATAGTCGATGACAATATTCTATTTTTCACTTAAAAATTCACTTTTGATTGGTTTAACAATTTTCCAGTTTCTGAATAGAAATTCACGAAATAAATTCCTCTATTTTGCAATTTAAGAATTTCAGACCCTTGAATTCCTATCTGTTTTTTATTGAAAATTATTTTACCTTGTAAATCTGTAATAATCATATTTTCAACTCCAAATATGTCTGACCAATTAAGATTCAGTTCATCGTTGGAAACGAAAAAACTAACTTGTCCACTATTTTTTGTTTGCTCATTCAAAATTGCATTCGTAGAACTTGTAAAAACTGGAAAAGACACAAGATTCGACATGACCGTCATGTTTTCATCCGTTTCACCATGTTTAATATCAACTGTTCCAAGATTTATACTGCTCAACCAAGTATCAATATTGCAATCTACATAAAGATCTTTTTGATTTTCAACTAAATTCAGTTCACTTACAAGTACTTCTACTTGATGATAATTTACATCACCCAAATTGTGAAGTTCAAAATAAGCATCTGGTGTTTGATCGTTGTGGGAATCCGCTGTTCCACCAATAATCATGTGCATGTATCCTGCAGCCCAGCCCCAATGCATTGACGGAGTTTGAAATCCCAATGGATGGTTGTCTCTATAAATAGAAATATCTAAATGATTTAATTCTTGTGGGACACCAACTCCAAAAGTGATTTTTTCAATATTTTGAATAGAATGCGTTCCCAAATCCAAAATGAAATTGTTGTCTTTCACCAAAAACACCGTATCGCTTAAATCCAAATCTTGATTTCCATCATAAAAAACATGCAAATTTGAAAGGTAATAATTGAAATGATCTAAAATTACTTTTTTACCGTGAATGTTTACGAGTTGATTCAAAGTTATTTGATTTGATTCAACCTTTGGAGTGAGTTGTAAGCGTAAATTTGATTGACTAAATACATTCAAACTCAAATTTATCAAGGCAAAAAGAAGTATTTTTTTCATCCTTTAGATTTTTTTAGCAATGTACAAAATTTCCTTTTCCATTAAACGATTTTTGGCAATAAAAGTTGCATCAAAATGTTCACTTGGCTTGTATTCCTGAACATCAAATCCTGCTTTTCGCAACCAATCAGGATAATCCTTTCCGAATAGACGAACGTGGTCTTTTTGCCAATAGTGTTTTTCTCTTTCTTCTGGTGAAGTAATGCTTTTGTCTTCGTAGGTTTCTTCACGAGAAAAATCTTGAGGAACTTGCATAATTCCCCAAGCACCAACTTTTAAAACACGATTTAATTCTTTCATACACTGCATTGCGTCGTCCACATGCTCTAAAACGTGATTACAAAAAACAACATCAAACTTATTGTCTTCCAGGGGAATATGATGTAAATCAAAATGCAAATCAGCCAAGGGAGAAACTAAATCTCCTGTTAAATAATTCAAATTTGCTTGTTTCTTGAATTTATCATAGAAACATTGTTCTGGTGCAATGTGCAGAACTTCAAGTTGTTGATTTGAGAAAAAATTAGATTCTTTTTTCAAATACAACCACATTAATCGATGTCTTTCTAAGGTTAAATCGTAAGGGCACAAAACATTTTCGCGGTGCGCAATATCCGATCCGTAGGACAAGAATTTACTAAATTGTCTTTCACAAACTGGACATTCGACTTGATTTCCTTTGTAAAGAAACGGTGCGAAAAGCCTAAAAACGTAACTTAAACGGATTAATAAAGGTCGAGGAAGTTTATTTAATAAGAATTTGTATATTTTTTTCATTTCAATTTGTAAGATTACAAAGTTAGCAAAAGAAAAATTCTTTTAGACGAAAAAAATAAAATTTCAAAATTAATACATGCGGCATCAAATCAGAAAACAAATTGATACTAACGGTATTATTTTAAGGATTTGAACTTATTTCACATGAAGTTGTAAAGCAAACTATGAAGTCAATTTTATTATTAAGTACATTTATTATTTTATTCTTATCAAACAATATGTTCTCACAGCTCAAAATTGTGAAGGACAACATTGCTTGCACATACGGGATTAAAAACGATTCTGGAACTTGGGTTTTGGAGCCGACTTACATTTTAATTGAAGATTTGCAAAACGGCTATTTTACAACCTTGACGGAGGAAGGAAAAGGTATTTTTCATCAAACAAAGTACATTATTCCGAATTTATACGACGAAATTTATCCTGAAAACAACAATTTTAGAGTAATTAAGGATTCAAAAATGGGAATCATTTCTCCAAAAGGGCAATTGATTGTTCCTGCCGAATTTAGTAGTTTACTGTTTGACATAAATCAATTTATCTGCTACAAATATGTAGATTATAAGTATTCGAGCACCGTAATATCCATTCTTGGTACGCTTACAATTCCCAAAACAGCAGGATTTATAAAACCATTTTCAGGTCAAGTATATTCCCTAATTGGAGACCAAATTTTTGAATATTCTGCTAGTGGAAATGCTGGTTTGATTGGAATAGATGGAAAACTTATTATTCCTAGAGAATACGATCGATTGCGCATTTGCAACGATAATTTGACTTTTGTAAAAAACAATAAAATAGGTAAAATTGACTTTAAAAACAAAATTATAGTAGAAGGAAAACCTTTTTTGATGCCTTTAGCCTACGATAATTACAATGAAATTCCTTGCATTGATTCTAGCTCCATTTATAAGTTTGTAGAAAATGGAAAATATGGCATTATGAAAGGAAATGGAAAGTTACTTCATCCAGCCACTATTGATTCCATCGGAAGATCTTTTCACGAAGTTTCGAATGAAAAAACAACTTACATTTATAAATCTGGAGGGAAATATGGTTTCATTTCTCAAGACGGCGAAATTACGACACAAGCTATTTATGAACATATTAGCCCAAAACCTCGTTTAAACTGGGAAAATGATTATTTGAAAAAGAAAAAAATGTTCTTTTTAGTTGTCAAAAACAACAGATTTGGTTTAGTTGGAGATAATGGAAAAGAACAATTCCCTTGTGAATTTAACCGATTTTTTCGCTTGGATTATGCCAAAAAACCAAATTATGCGATTTCCAAAATGAATGAAGTCTTTTACATTGATTTTGAAAAAGATACGCTAAAACTTCAAAAAATGACTTTAATTAACGAGGGTGAAATCATTGATTTATATACTTTTAAGAAGGAGCATTTTGCTTTTGAAGTCAGTAAATTTGAAAAAGGAAAAAATATCATTTCAGGAATTTTGCCGCTTTACACGATTGGAAAATTTATTTTTGTAACGCGAGAAAATAAAAATTACCTGTATACTTTAGATGGCAAAGCTTGGACCAAATACAAGAATTGTTACATTAATCATCAAGTTGGAAAATATGCTTTGATACAAACAAAAATCAATTCGCAAGGTTTACTCCATTTATATACTGGAAAGGTCATTTTGGATACTAATTATGCTGAAATCTCTCAGTTTCAGAGTGCTTCAAATATACTTTGGGGAAAAGTAAAAGTGGGAGAAAATAAAATTGAGCAAAAGCAATCAACTTACAATCAAAATGGACTTTATTTCAAGCCAAATTATCAGCAATATATCGATTATTATATGGCTCCAATGTACAAATGGATTCCTTTTGATACTCTTGGGGAAAAGTTAACTAATAATTTATTCGACCAAGTTCATTATTCATTTGATTCAAGTGCCGTTCATAATGATAATTTGTGGGGAGTTATTGATGCGAATTACAATTGGTTGATTCCTCCAATATACAAAGCGATGCAAAAATACGCTGCGGACCATTTTGTTGTTTATACTAAAGGTCAAAAATATGGAATTGTCAATTTAAAAAATGAACTTATTTTAGACACAATTTATACTGACTTTGAAAGACTTTATACAGGATTTTATTCTAATTGGAGAATTAAAACTCCAGTAAATTATCAATTAAATCAAAATGAAATTTGGTATCGTTTTAAAGACAAACAAGTTGAATTTCTCTATTCCAATTTTGGTTCCAAAATCGATTCAAAGGCCCCAATCTATAAAGACAAAATTCTTGAATTCGCACTATCTGCAACTTCCAATGCTGAATTAAATGCATTTAAACTGAAACTCAATGAAAATCAGCTCACTTATGTGGATTCAATTTTAAAAAACAAAGACTTTGCGATTTACAAAACCTCCATTTATGATTTTTTTAAAGAAATGTACAATCAATCTAAACCATGTGATTTTGGAAAAGCAACAGATATAAACCCTATTACACAACAAATTGATTGCCATAACAATAAAGTGAAATTTTTTGAATTCATTCAGCTAGGAAAAAGATTTTTATCTGCAAAATATACTTCCCCTTCCTACTCAAATTATTTCGAGGGAGATATGAATGGATTGATGCCAATTCATGCAATCCCGAAAAATGAATATTACAATTTTATTTTTCAAGGTGAAAAATTGATTCATGCCAGTTTGGATTCAATTTTTGGAAATGGAAATTTATTTGAAACGGAACTAATTTCTGCGATCAAAAAGCGAGATGATTTGAAATTAGATTGCAGTTCGATTGATCAATTGGTTGATAATTTTAACGATGTTTTCTGGTTTTCTAACAAAGGAATACATTTGTTTTATGACAAAAATGGACATGGATATCAAGCTGTTGAATTGTTGATTCCGATTGAAAATTTAAGGAAACACAAACAAAGTTCTTGGATTGGGGAATATTTAAAATAAAAGTGGCAACTTCAGAAAGTAAATTTCAACAATATTTTCGTAATTTCGCATTATCAAATTGAAGCTATGAAAAAACTAATTGTATTAATTTTTATTTGTCACCTTTTTAATATGAAAATAAACGCTCAAACTGAACCAAAAGCCCCAAAACACGATACTGTCCTTAAAATTCATAATCATGAAAGAAATGACAGTTATTTTTGGATGAACAAACGAGATTCAAAAGAAGTGTTGGAGTACATTGCAGCTGAAAACTTGCATTCAGAAACTTATTTTAAAAAATTAGAAGGACTTCAAACAACTTTATTAAAAGAATTTGATAGTAGAATCGACCCAAATGATGTGAGTGCTCCATTTTTTATTCAAGGAAGAGAATTTCAAGCAAAAAATAGTGCTGACAAAGATTACCAAGATATTTACGAAAAAGTAAATGGTAAAGAAAAATTATTTTTCAGCGAAAATGAACGCGCTAAAGGAAAATCGTATTACAGCGTTGGAGATTGGGCGCCTTCCACCAACAATCAACTTTTAGCATTCAGCGAAGATCACATTGGAAGAAGAAAATACACCATTTATTTTCGCGATGAAAAATCTGGAAAAAT
>CAZHLZ010000149.1:0-8495 GCA_964532475.1 uncultured Chitinophaga sp. | reverse complement strand
AACCATCAAATAAGATTAAGCCCAAAATGGAACATAATTTCTATGTTTTCTGGATTTATTTACCGGATTACCTTCTTTAATTACATTTGCTTCAAAAGCTTCTTTAATAAAATATCTTTTTTGCTTCCTATATACAAATTTCTCTGCTCCTTCCCTTTTCTAATTTTATTCTTTTCTCATTAATTACAAATTAAAACTGATTTTACATCAAATCCTTTAAACGATTAATATCTGGAATAAGATTTTTATATTTTTCAGGTAACTCTGATGCTGTCTTGTAAGTTACAACACCCATCGGCTTACTTGTGTCCCTAAAAGCAAATTCAACTATTTTATTGTTTTTTTCCTTGCAAAGAATAATTCCAATGGATGGATTTTCGTGTTCTTGTTTCACATATTCATCAAGAGCCGAAAGGTACAAATTCATTTTTCCAGCATATTCCGCTTTGAATTTCCCTTTTTTTAACTCAATTGCTACCAAGCTTTGAATTTTTCGATTAAAGAAAAGTAGATCTATAAAAAATTCTTCCTCTTCGATGATAAGGCGGTATTGATTTCCTATAAAACTAAAATCGGGACCAAGCGCCATGATGAATTTTTTGATATTTTGAATGATAGCCCTTTCTAATACGCGTTCATCATATTCTTCATCACTATCTTCAATATTGATAAAATCCAATAACATTTCATCTTTAAACGAAAGTAGTGCCTTATTCCGAATGGATGTTTCTTGAATTGTTTTATCAAAATTTGTTGTGAGCTTTCCAATTCTTTCAAAGGTTTTATTCTTCAATTGATTTTTTAACGTTTCTACATTCCAAAAATTTAGTGCACTTTGTTGAATGTAAAAATTTCTTTCTTCGATTTTTTTAGCATGTGTAATAATTGTGATGTGGTGTGTAAAACCTATTTTATCAAAAAAAGAAATTAATTTATTCTTTAAATCGTCAGTTGTCAACTGACGATTTGCACTTTCCAATTCGGCAGTTAGCACCTGCCGAATTTCTAATTTATTATTTTCCAATGATTTAAACTTGTATGCCTCAAAAATTAAATCACTCAAAAAACTCCATTCTTCATAAAAAATACGCATATTTTTTATGTTTGTTGCTGAAAAACCTCTTAAACCTGCTAATTCTTGTTGTAATTCATTTGAAATAATCTCAATAGCTCCTAAACCCCAATTTTTATTCCTTGTATGGAAAGAAACATATTTTCCAATGTGAAAATAGAGGTTCAATAACTCTTTATTAACAAGTTGCGCCGCACGATACCTGCTTTCTAAAATGGTAGCCTTTAATTCACTTACCGCTGATATATAAGAAAGTTGTTCCATTATTTTTTTTAAATATTTGGTCTACAGTCCCATTTATAATGGTACTAATAAACTTCTATCTTGTCTATATTTTCCCTCAGTTTAAGAATAATTTTAATATTTTCTTTTTTGAAATTTTCTACTTTTTTATCATTAATGTCATCATTTAGTAGTTTATTTAAAAAAATAATAATTTCTTTGAAGGTAGGTTTTTCCTCAAAACTTTTAAAAATTAATTTGTTCAATTGTGTTGCATAACCTTTTGAATCAAATAAGCATAGTTTTTTTGCTATTTTAATTGCATTTTTTAATTCACTTTGGTAGGGAGCAATTCCGTTTCTAATTGTTACGTCACTTACAGAGAAATACTCATAACTTAACAAAATTCTAGTTTGAATTTCATTAAAATGCTCCTGTTTGTGAGTTATAAAGTGCGGTATTATTGTTTTGTAATTTGTATTAGATCCACTTTTCATTTTTTTAAATCCCTTTTCAGCTTCAACATAATCAACTGAAAATGGAACTCGATAATCTAATAGCTCAATTTCACAAAATTTATCTTTAAAAAAACTTTGCACGTAGGACACTCCAGAAATAATTTTTTGACATTCATAATTAATTTCCTTTTTAATAGCAGTTTTTAAATTCTCATACCTTTCATAATTAAAAGCAATGTTTGCTTCATTGTATCTTTTTTCATTTTCAGAATACATTTCTAAAAGTTTTTCTATTCTTTGATTAGGTATCATATCTTATAAGCTATTAAATAAGGTGATTTCATTTTAAACTATTTTTCCTTTTAATTTCCTCAAAACGCATTTTTGCAATTTCGATGGATTTTTTTAATTGTTCTTCTAATAATTTTCTATCTGGTAGTTCAGTAAAATATTGTGCAACTTTTATTCCTGATTTTTCCAATTGTAGTAATTCTATTTGTTCTTTCCCTCCTTCAGTGCAAAGTATTAATCCAATTGGAGATTCTTCCCCATCTTGTTTTTCATATTTTTCGAGCCATTGCAAATATAATTCCATTTGCCCTTTGTAATATGCTTTAAACTTACCTGTTTTCAATTCAATTGCTACTAGACGCTTAAGTTTTCTGTGGTAGAATAATAAATCTAAGTAAAAATCCTCGCCATCAATTAACATCCTTTTTTGTCTCTCAACAAAAGAAAAACCATTTCCTAATTCAAGTATGAAGTGCTCTAATTCTGTGATTAAAACATCTTCTAAAGTTTTTTCGCTGTAAAATCCCTTCAATCCAGTGAAACTAAGAAAGTAAGGGTTTTTAAAAACCAAATCTGCAGATAGTGAATTGTTTTCACTCAATTCTTTTAGTTCTTGTTTTATGAATTCATCGGCTTTTCCGCTGATAGCAGTGCGTTCATACAACATGCCATCTATTTTATCACGTAATTGTTTTACATTCCATCGTTCATAACGACACAATTGTAAATAAAATTCACGCTGTAAATCATCTTTTAAAGGCAAAAGTTCAACAAAATGTGACCAACTCAATTGTGTAGACGCCATCGACACAATTTCAAAATCAGGAAAGACAGTTGCAAATTGCATCATTCTTCTTAATTTTCTGAGTTCATAATCATTACCATAATGACTCACCAATTGTGTAGATAATGTCGCCACAATTTCTTTTCCGTATTGAGCACGTTGATTATCAAGAACATCACTATTGATGCGTTTACCCACATTCCAAAACAATAAAGTGATTTCACTATTTGCAACTTTGGAAAATCGTAAACGCGCACTGTCTATGATGACACAAACATCATTAAATAATTGATTTTCATTAAAATTTTCAATATTACTCATTGTTTTTTGCTATTATTTCATGAAGGACATAAATGATTCTCCTTTAATTATTGAAAGTTATAAATCAATTCACAACTTCTAATACTATTTCGTATTCTTTATCAGTTTTTTTATATTCAAACCAAATATAACCAACGGTCGAAACATCAAAATCAAAACTTTTAGATGTGTCAATAATATATTCAGAAGTACAAATCCCATTTGCATTATCTAAATGAATAAATAAATTTTTAATATTAGATTCAAATCCTTTAAACGACATATTAGTTACGCCACTATTAACGAACTGTGGCTCTGTTTTGTATGTGTTTGTTTTGATATAAAATTTCATGTTCAGGTGTTATTTTTTAATTAAATTCAATTGGTATTTATTTAAAAAGTCCGTTCGAATAATCTTCATATTTTTTAAATAAAAATTCTAATCTTTTTGGTTCAGTATTAAATGACAAATCACTATAACATTTATCAACTGCTTTATCCAAATTAGTATGTGCTTTTAATAAATCCTGAGGCATTAACGCTGGATTATAAATATCTGAATAATTACTTCCTTTAGCAAAATGTTTCTTTCGGATACTAATTATTTCTTGCGCTAATTTTTCTACAAGTACTTTGTTCTTTGCCGCAATATCAGAAGGCCAAGGAAAATTGTTGTAAACAATTTCGTTGCTATATCTATAATCACTTTTTATCCTTCCACATACATATTTTACCCAAGTCATGTGCATACGTGAGGTTAAAATTCCAAATTCATAGAGAGTTGCATTAGGTACTACACTTGTTGAATTATTAGCAATATAATTTTTATCAAAAAATCCGATTGGGATATATTTTCTGTTTTCTGAGGAATGTAATGGAATCAAAATGTAATTCCCTTTAGGTTGTCTTATTTCCCCAAATAAAGTTGGTTTACTAGCTAATTTTTGGGTTGCTTCTCTTGTACTGTCATTTCTATGACTTTGCACGGCTAGGACTCTTCTATAAATACCCTTTATTTTTTTTATTTCGGAAGCTTTTGCACCTTCTAACCATAAACACCATCTTTTTTTACCATTTAAATATTCGTGTGCACTAATTAATGGCTTTACCCAGGGTTTCGCTAGAGGTTCCTGCTCTAAGAATAATTCTTTTTCTTCATCTGTAAAAAGTAAATGTCCTCCATCATTTGGCATACTTCCAAAAGAAATTTCTGAAACATTACATATTGGTTTTCTTCTTTTTAAAATGATGGTATCATTACCTTGAACTAAGTACGGATTTATATTTTTTACTCTCACAACTTCGGGTTCAGAATTAATATCTGAATATTCAAATAATAATTTTTCTTTTAAATTTTCTTTTCCAAATCCAATCACAATACAATGTACAGCGGCAACTCCTTCAGCTTCATTCAGCCATTTAAAAGTTTGATGAGCAAATTGAATTTTTAATTTATAATCAGTAAACATCGAATGCCAAATAATTCCAGCCTGTTCACCTTGAGAAATGCTATTGGAACTAACTAATGCAGTTTTTGTATTAGGGTTTTCATCCATATATTCTGCTGCCTTAAAAAACCAACAACTAACATAATCTAAAACGCCAGCTCCTTTAATGTTTTTTAATATTTTATTGGTATCTTCTTTTTGCTGTTCAGTTTTCAGTTGTTTCCCGATAAATGGGGGATTTCCCAAAATATAATCAAAAATTGTTTCAACCTCCCCAACACCTTTTTTAAATTTTGTTTTCCCTGCCCATTTTTTTCGCAAAGAATTAACATTTTCAATTTCTGCAGCTTCGCGAAGTGGAATAGTAGGTACTGCAGTTCCAAATTCGCTTTCAAGTCGCATATTCATTTGATGTTGCATTAACCACATCGCTACCTCAGCAATCATAGCAGATGTGGGATCAATTTCATACCCGTAAAAATTCGTAAGTGGAACATTACTTAAGAGACTTGAATCTGCCATATATGTACCTTTATATTTTTTTCTTATTATTTCAATATCCAACAATCTTAATTCTCTATAAGTAACAACTAAAAAATTGCCACAACCACATGCTGGATCTAAAAATAACATTTCGTTTATTTTTTTACGAAATTTCTCTAATGCTTTTGCATTCTCTTTAATGCCATCGAATTCCTCCTGTAACTTATCAAGAAATAAAGGGCGCAAAACTCTTAATATATTTTTTTCAGAAGTATAATGTGCTCCTAAACTTCTTCTTTCAGCATTATTCATTACCGCTTGAAATAATGCACCCAATATTACAGGTGAAATGTCTGACCAATCATATTTACAACACTCAATTAATGCGTCTCTTGCAGCACTTGAAATTGGAGGTATTTTATTCAATTTGGAATTAAATAAATCTCCATTTACATAAGGAAAAGCATTTAATGCAGTATTTTTCTTATCTCTTAAATTTTCTGGTGTATTTAAAATATCGAATAATTTTAGAAGATTTTTTCCTAAATTTTCTCCTGTTGTATTGTCTATAATATATTTTTCAAATAGTTTTCTTTCAAAAATTCCTGTATCCTCAGCAAACAAGCAAAATAATATCCTTGCTAATAAAACAGAAATATCTATAGAACTATAACCTTCACGTTCAATTGCATCGTAAACATTTGCTATTCTTTTAGCAGCCTCTTGATTTACTTTTTCTTCATCAGTTTCTAGTCTATTAGCAAACTCTATAAAGAAGGAAAATTGTTCAATATTTTCAACAAGTTTTTCAAGTGGTATTTCAATTATATGATTTATTTTGGTTTTTCCATTTTTATCAATAATTACCTCATATTTTTGAATTCTTTTAAAATTCATCAAAAGAATATATTGTGGTTTTTGATGCTCAAGTAAATTATCAATATAATCAGTAGCTTGTTTCAAAGTTTTTTCCCAATGAGTGGCTTTATCTAAATGTGCAGATTTAGACTCTATTATTAATTTACCAGACCAGAATAAATCTGCAAAACCAGTTCCTGATTCGTCTTTTTTTTGAATTGCCTTTTCAAATTTAGCCAACTTCAATCTATCTAATTCGAAAATTTGAAAAAACTCGTTTGAAAAAGTTTGTGCTTCAGCTCTTTCAGTAGTTGTACCTCTCCATCTAAGAATAAATTTCTCAGCATTTTTTTTCATTTCATTAGTAATGATTGTCATTGTCTTATTTTTAGAAAATATCTTCAAAAATAGCAATAAATTTCATTTTTCAATTTGTATTTTTGTATTATGAAATTCCAATACGCATCCGACTTACATCTTGAGTTTCCAGCAAATGAAAAATTCTTACTTGATAATCCACTTATTCCTGTAGGTGAAATTTTGATTTTGGCTGGTGACATTATTCCATTCAGATTCATTGATAAATTTGCATGGTTTTTTGATTTCATTTCAGAAAATTTTAAGAACGTTTTTTGGATAGCTGGCAATCATGAATATTATGGCGAAGATGCAGCTGAAAAACACGGTAAGTTTCATTTTTCAATCCGAAAAAATGTGTTTTTGGTCAATAATTTTTCAGTAATTCATGATAATGCTAAATTTATTTTCTCCACACTCTGGACAAAAATTAGCCCTCAGAAAGCAAATTACATCAAAAATGGTTTAAATGATTTCTATCAAATTCGCTATGGAAAAAAATTATTGACTATTGAGCAGGTAAACTCATTTTTTGAAGAAAATATCAACTTTGTTCAAGAAGAAATTGCCTCAAATCCCAGTGAAAAATGTATTGTTGTAACGCATCATGTTCCCACTTATCAGCATTACCCTCAAGAATATTTGAATAGCAATATCAATCAAGCCTTTGCAGTCGATTTAGATCCTTTTATTTTAGATTCCAAAATAGATGCTTGGATTTATGGTCACCATCACAGAAATGTTCCTGCATTTCAAATCGGCAATTGCACTTTATTGTCTAATCAATTGGGGTATGTGCAAGCCAGCGAGCATTTAGATTTTCAACGAGATTGTCTAGTATCGCTTACTTGATTTTATTTGGCTGCTTTAACGGTCTTCGGCTTTTACACGGTAACCGCCTACGCCCTAGCAGAGCAAAACAAATTGGCTCCATTGCATTGCACCAATACGTTTTGTTTAGATTATACCTTACACCATCAATTTTTTGCAGTCAAGAGAAATAGCTTCCTACAATTTCTCTTTCTCAAAAACAATTTTGGTTGCGCTATTTCACTTATTTACATTTATCGTATTAAGACCGTTGCAAAAGTCAATAATCGAGGCTTTTTAAAAAATTAAATCCGCAGTTAACCATTGTTAATGAGAACACGAAGTCTCAGCGAAGCTAAAATTAATTTTTTAATATAACGATGAGTATTGGTTTTGAAATGGTCTTGTATTACTTTTTAATTTATTTTTGTCTCAAAGTAACAATGCAATGACAGAAAAAGCAAAAATCATCGAAGCTATTCAAACTTTGGATATAATTGAATTAGCATCAAACTTAGACCACCAAAATTCATTTATGGATTTGTCGAAATATACTTTTTTAGGAGAAATAAATAAAGTTTTTGAAAAAGTAATAGAACATGATTGTGAAAGTTTAAAAAGCATTAAAGTCAAGGCAAAAGATATTAAACAAGAGGAATCTCCAAGTAGCTTGTTTTTAAAATTAATGAATGATAAATCTGATTTAGAGCCAAATACAAAAGAAATTATTGATGATTTATTAGCAAATGCAAAAGATTTTGACCCAACAAGCATTGATATAAATATAAAAAACAATAGACTATTAGGCTATTGGAAAAACAATACTAATACAATTGAAACTCATGCTTTTTTTTCCATAGAAAACGAAATTTATTTTTTGCTTTCTTTTGAATTAGATGCTGCTTCGCATTCACTTATAAATATTTGGTTGGCTCCAGAAATTGAGCCTATTAATTTATTTCAAACCTTTACAGAAATAACATTTCCAAAACTTGTCAAGGATCAATATTTGAATTACAAAGCTATGTCCTTTCAAAAGGATGTTGAAAAAACTATTAAAACCTGCTTTGATTCAATATTTAAGAGTAAAACAACAATAATTAACTCTGAAAATTACAAACAAATACTTGAGAGGTTTCGCTCAATAACTGAGGTTACTGGATTTTTAGAGCAATTAGATTTTCATGAAATAAGTTCATTATTTAATACTTATGATACAATTTTCAAAAAATTACTAGTTTTAGATTTGCTTTTTGAAACACAAGATTTAGTTTCAAAATTAACTACAGCTATGGAAGAAAATAAAGAAAAAATTTCCTCAAATCTTCATATGATTTTACTTGGCGATAATTTAATATACAAGTTAAATTCACTTTTTAAGGAAGTTTTTATAATCAAACCTTTTTCAAAAG
>CAZHLZ010000148.1:0-8502 GCA_964532475.1 uncultured Chitinophaga sp. | reverse complement strand
GTTATCGCCCACGGGGTGTTTCGGCAAAGCGCGGATTGCCGGGCGGCGGATTCATTTAAGGTTTCCAAAAGTTGAAATCTAATTCGATTTTTTTCCAATTCTTCGAGTGTTTCTTTTAACAAATCTTTAGTACTCCATCTCTTGTTGTCAAAAATAAAACTATGAACTTGCTTTAATCCGATCAGGTAATAGCCTCCATCATCCGCAGGACCAAATACGGTGTCAACATGTTTCAATTCTTCAAAACCTTCATGAATTACAGATTCTGAGAGATCTGGTAAGTCTGAACCAATGCAAATAATTCGTTGAAATCCTGAGGAAAAGCCATTTTGAAAGGCGTCTTTCATTTTTGCTCCTAAATCTCCAGGGCATTGAATAAATTTTTCTTGATTTTTCCATCTTTTTTCATCTATATAATCTGAAAAATAGACATGAATTGTACAATTTTTAAAACTTAAACTTATTTCCTCAGTTAGATTTAATAAATGTTCGTACACCTCAAACGCAGCTTGGTTTCCAATAGATTGAGCCAATCTTGTTTTCACCTTGCCTAATTCTAAGTTTTTTACAAAAATAAGAAGCAAATTTTCGCTATTTTCTGTATCAAAATTCATTTATGCCAAACTCCCTCCACAACTTGATCCAGAACCAGCTGTGCAAGCAAAACAATGCTGATTGGTTTTAATACTTCGTTTCATTAATTTTTCATAATCAAAATTCGAAATGTGATCGCTGTGACTTGAATCAATCGATAATTCTAACATCTGATTGAAATCGCAGTCAAATAAAAATCCATCCCAAGAAACTGAAATTAGATTTCTACACATGACATTTTCTGCCGCCAAAGGATTAAAAGCAGCAATTAATTTGTCCATGTATTCTTCATACCTTTCAGCTTTCAAAAGAAAATCTAAAAATCGACTTATTGGCACATTTGTTATGGTGAATAAATCATTGAATTCTAGGTCAAAATCTTCTTTCAATCTTTTTTTGTAATCCAATTTCAATGCTTCTTGATTAGGTGGTAGGGAAGGGCCTCCCGGATTATAGACAAAATTTAGAATTAAATTGCTGCCACTTTTTCCGTATCCAACATCGTTTAGCATTTTAATAGCCTTCAAACTTTTTGCGAAAACTCCTTCACCTCTTTGTTTATCTGTGTTTGCTTTTGTGTAACATGGTAAAGAAGAAACAAGCTCTATTGAATGCTTTTTGAAAAACGCTGGCAAATCATGGTACTTTTTATTCGCAACAATGATTGTTAAGTTACATCTTACTAAAACATGAATATTTAGAGCAGTTAATTCTTCTACAAACCATCTAAAATTTGGATTCATTTCTGGTGCACCGCCTGTTAAATCGACAGTTTTCAAGAGAGGATTTTTCTTCAAAATATCCAAACAGTGTTGCATTGTTTCTTTTGACATAATTTCAGTCCGATCTGGACCGGCATCAACGTGACAATGTTCACAAACTTGATTACACATTTTTCCCAAATTTATTTGCAAAGTATCGATTTCCCTTACTGTAAGTGGAAATAAATTCGAAACTGCTAATTTTGATTCAAAGGAGAGAAGTGTTGATTTCTCGCTTAAAATTTCTAATTGCGTGTGCGAATCACTTAAAATGTTTTTGGATTTTTTGAGGCTAATCATGTAAATAATTTAATATTAAATTACTGTTAATCAAATTTTTATTTAACATTATTTAAACTTTTAATTTAAGTTTTCACTAAAAATAAAGTCAAAGTTGAATTTTATTTTTCAATTTGTTTGTAAGAAGCTGAAATTCCCTTGATTAAGGAAGAACTGAATCCATTGTGCTCCATTTCATTAAGTCCAATTATGGTGCAACCTTTTGGAGTCGTAACTTTATCAATTTCCTCTTCTGGATGAGCACCTCCTTCAATTAACAATTCTGCGGCACCTTTCACTACATGATTTACAATTTCACTTGCCGTTTTTGAATCAAAACCAATTTGAATTCCTCCTTGCACCATAGAACGCATAAATCTCAATACGTAAGCTATTCCGCAAGAAGCTAATACAGTTGCTGACTCCATTAAATTTTCATTGATAACAATCGTATTTCCTACAGAGTCAAAAAACGCTTTAACTTTCTCTGTTTTTTCTTCGTTTGCGCGATCTGTCGCTATGCAGGTCATTGATTGTTTTATGTCCGCAGCAGTATTTGGCATTGCTCTAAAAACTGTAATTTCAGGAGAAATAATTTTTTTCATCTCTTCAATTGTGACACCAGTTGCAACAGAAATCACAATGTGTTTTTCAGGAAACAGAACATCTTTAATGTCTTCCAAAACTTTTGGTACATCGTAAGGTTTTACAGAAATCAAGATAATCTCTGAATTTTCGACCGCTAATTTATTGTCTGAGGTCAGAATTCTATTGGGTGCTTGTAAATTTGAAATTAAATCTATTCTCCTTTTTGTAAGGTAAAATGTATCGGAAATCTCTTTTGTTTTGACTCCGTTTAATATTGAAATCCCTAGATTTCCGCAGCCAATTATTGCAATTTTCATCCTGTTTTTTCTACAAATTTACGCAAACAATCAAATAAAACTTTATTCAATGTTGGAACTTTTATTCACAAGTGTAAAATATCTACAAAAAATCAATTATTTTTATAAAAAAATTGAATCCTTAAAACAATGTACAAGCTATTTTTTATTTTCTCATTTATGTCAATTTTACAAAATGTAAGCTCTCAAAATTTGACTTGGTCATTTATGCATCCGGTTAAAAAAGAATTAGTTAGTTTTGGAGAAAAAGGCTCCATTCAAGAAAAATTAATTGAAATAGGGGAGTTGCCTGATCCTTTTTATGGGAAAAATGAAGAAAAATTTTCGTGGATTGAAAAATATGACTGGGAATTTTTCTCCACTGTAAAAATCGATAAAAAAGAATTGGATCGAGAATTTGTGGAAATTGTTTTTCCAAACATCGACACCTATGCCAAAGTCTATTTTAATGGAAAATTGGTTTTAGAAACATCAAATAGCTTTTATCCCAATTCAATTTCTATTAAAGATTTGGCAAAAATCGGAGATAATGACTTAAAAGTTGTTTTTGTTTCGCCTGTAAATTATCACAGAAATGCTTTCAATAAATTAAAATCAAAATATCCATCACCAAACGATGTCGGTGAAATTGCCATTGCTTCCATGTCCAGAAAACCACAGTATCAATTTGGATGGGATTGGGCGCTACGCATGACAACAATCGGCTTTTGGGAACCAGCATTTATTAGTTCCTACGATTCGAATAAGTTAACAAATATAAAAATTGAAACAGATTCCCTTGCTACAGAAAAGGCATTTTTAAGCTTGTCAGCAACGTTTCAGAAGGAGAAAAAAACCAATTATCGTTTGGAAAGTAAACTTTTTGGAACGAAGGAGTTGATTGCAATAAATGGAAGGTGTTTTAAAATTCCACTTGAACTAAAAAATCCAAAATTATGGTGGCCAAGAGGTCATGGTGAAGCCTATCTTTACGAAGATGAAATTAAGATTTATGATGAAAATAATCAGTTGATTGCTAGTAAACTATTGAAATTTGGAATTAGAACTTCGGAATTAGTTCAAGAGAAAGACAAATGGGGGACAAGTTTCTATTTCAAAATCAATGGAAAAAAAATATTTGCTAAAGGCGCGAATTACATTCCTCAAGACATTTTCCCAAGTAGAATTTCAGATCAATCCACTGTTAATTTGATTGAACAAATGGAAATATCAAACTTCAATACAGTGCGCGTTTGGGGAGGTGGATTTTATCAAAAAGACATTTTTTATCAAACTTGCGATGAAAAAGGAATCATGGTTTGGCAAGATTTGATGTTCGCTTGCGCCATGTATCCAGGAGATGCAGCTTTTCTAAAATCTGTTGAAAATGAATTAAATTATCAGATTCCTCGAATTTCTGCTCATCCTTCTGTAGTTTATTTCAACGGAAACAACGAAGTAGATGTAGCATGGAAAAACTGGGGATTTCAGGTGAAATATATGATAAGTCCTGCCACACAAAAGAAAATGGAACAAGATTATGTAAATCTTTTTAAGGTTTTGGCTCCAAAAGTGATCAAAAAACACACAAAAATCCCTTATGAACATACTTCACCGTTAAGTAATTGGGGAAAACCTGAGTTTTTCAACCACGGAACAATGCATTACTGGGGTGTTTGGCACGGAAAAGATCCAATTGAAGATTTTGGACTAAAAACAGGAAGATTTAACGCGGAATATGGTTTTCAATCTTTTCCAGAATTCTCTACTATTTACAGTTTTAGTGAAGAAAAAGATTGGGACTTGAATTCCGATGTAATGAAACATCATCAAAAATCTTATGTTGGAAATGGCATGATAAAGAAACATGCAGATATTTTATACGGAAAAACAACTGATTTTAAAGAGTTTGTCTATTTTTCTCAATTAACACAGGCAAAAGCAGTAGGACTTGCAATTTCAGGTCACAGGTTTGATGCACCTCGTTGCATGGGAACATTGTATTGGCAATTAAACGATTGCTGGCAGGCTCCAACTTGGTCAAGTATCGACTATTTTAACAATTGGAAGGCATTACAATTTCAAGTGAAGAAAGATTTTGAGGACATTGCTGTAATTGAATTATCGAAAGAAATAGGGAAGGAAAAGTACTTTTTAATCTCTGATCTTGATACAAGTTTTGAATCTAAAGTCGAATATAAAGTTTATGATTTAAAAGGAAATATACTTTTAGAGAAATCTGAATCTCACATAATCAATAATTTAACTTCCAAACAGCTATTTTCTGAATCTGCTTTAGAGAAATTTCAAAATTCAAATTACCTGATAGAATTTGAATGGACAAATCATAAAAATGAAAGCAAAAAAAGAATGATTTTCCATGAATTTTCAAAACTGAAAAAAGCTGAAAAATCAACTGTTACATTTGAAATTAGCGAAATTGATGAAAGAAATAAAAGTGCCAAAATCCTAATAAATAACGAACAATTCATCGCGAACGCATGGATTTATTCCAAAAAATTAGGAGTTAATTTCAAAGAAAATTTCGAACATTATTTACCAGGAAAACACGAAGTGGAAATAAATTTCATTGAGCTTCCTAAACCAGAAGATTTTGAAATGATGTGGAGGTAATTCAAATACAAAAACTGTTAAAAGTTGTTTTTAATTTGTTAAATTCTTTAAAAATGAAAATATTACCTTGGTAATTATTACCTTTGTACTATGGAAATCGGAAAAGAAATAAAATCAACTTTCAAAACCTCGCAGCAAAAAGCAATTGTTAATATCAGATTCACGTCGAATTGGATGGCTCAAAGACAAAATTCATACATGGCAAAATTTGATATTTCGATGGCTCAATTCAATATTTTGAGAATTCTTCGCGGTGCGAAAGATTTTATCAATGTTAATACAATTAAAGATCGAATGGTTGAAAAGTCACCAAACACAACACGTTTGATGGATAAATTAATTGATAAAAATTTAATTGAGCGCAAGAGATGTGAGGAGGATAGGAGAGTAGTTTATGTCAAAATCTCTGAGCATGGATTGGAGCTTTTAAGTAAAATCGACCTTGATTTTATGGACGTTTTTGATTTTAACGATAGAATATCGAGCGAGGAAGCAGAAACTTTGAGTAATTTATTAGACAAACTGAGAGGTTAATAACGCAATCATTTTGCTACTACATCATTCAAAAAAAAAACAATTATGAACAAATTTATTATAGCACTTAGCACTTTATTTATCAGTATTTTATCCTTTTCTCAAGGTCCTCAAAATGCTAAAATTGGTATTCTTACTGGAACAATTTTAGATTCAATTTCAGGCAATCCCTTAGATTATGTGTCACTGAAATTATTTTCAGCAAAAGACTCTACCTTAAAAGCCGGAGTTTATACAAATGCCAAAGGAAGTATCTATTTAGATGAAAGTCCTTTGGGGAAATATTACGCTAAAATCGCCTTTACTGGTTATAAAACCAAGGTAATCCCAAACATTTCCTTCACCATGGAAAAACCAAATCGAGATTTAGGAAAAGTGGGTATAAATTTCGATAAAGGAATTGATTTAGAAGAAGTTAAAGTTGTTGGAAAACAAGAATTATTGTTAAATAACATCGACAAAAAAGTCTACAATGTTGGAGAAGATTTATCCGTGAAAGGAGGAACTGCAAATGATATTTTAAACAATGTTCCCTCTGTTGAAATCGATCAGGAAGGAAAAATTTCCCTTCGCGGAGATGGAAATGTCACCATTTTAATTGATGGAAGACCAAGTTCAATTGCTGGAGGAAATGGCAAATCCTTGTTAGAATCTTTACCAGCAAATTCAATAGAACGAATTGAAATTGTAACAAATCCCTCTTCCAAATATGATCCAGATGGAACCTCTGGGATTATCAATATTGTTCTGAAAAAGAACAAGTTAAAAGGAATTAATGGCAATATAGCATTAAATGCGGGTACAGGAAATGCGTACAATGCAACAGCTGCATTAAGTATTCGAAATGCAAAAATGAATTTGTACGGAAATTATTCTTATCGTTATTATGAAGGTTTCCGTGACTACGAATCCAAATTAGAAAGAAACATTGAAAACCAGTATTTTAGATTGGAACAGGAGCGAGAAGGGACAGATTTAATGGTGAATCATACTGCGCGTGTTGGTTCCGATTTTTATCTAAACGACAGAAATACTTTGGGTGTTTCAGCAACATTAAATTTAGGTAAAAGAGAAAGAACTGGAGATTTATTCAATAGTCAATATGACATAAATTCTGCTTTGGAACAATATTGGTCACGCTCTTCATCTGATCCTTCAGAAAATAGTGGAATGGATTTCAATTTGAACTATAAAGTTGATTTTAAAGAGGATAAAGGAAGTTTGGTATTTGACGCAAATCAGTCTTTTGGTTCTGAAGATGTATTAGGTTTATATTCAGAGGATTATATTTCAATTCTTGGCAACAATGATGGACGTCAAAATCTAGATCAAAACTTGAGTAATACCGAAGTTTTTAACGTGACAACGGTTCAAACAGATTTAATTAGAATTCTTCCCAAAAACATCAAGTTGGAAGCAGGGGCGAAGGCAATTTTAAGAAATAGCACTGTGGATACTTATTCCCAAACGAAAGATACGATCTCAGGAATCTATATGGAGGACACATTATCCAATTTTCAATATGAGTACATTGAACAAATTTATTCTGTATATACGAACTTCGGACAGCAAATCAAAAAATTCAAATATCAAGGAGGTTTGAGAGCTGAAAGAGCATTGCAGGCACCCAATTTAATTAGCGATTCACTTTCATTTAGTAATGAATATTTTAATATTTTCCCAACAGCTTTTGTGAAATATGAGTTAAATAAATCGAATGAATTGAGTTTTAGTTACAGTAGAAGAATTAATCGTCCAACAAGTGAAAATTTGAATCCTTTTACAAGTTACGCCGATCCATTTAATTTAAGACGAGGAAATCCTGGATTGACGCCAGAATATATCAATTCTTTTGATTTTGGATATACTTTTAACAAGGATAAAATCAATATTACAGCTAGTGTTTTTTACAGACAAACGAAAGATGTTATTTCAAGGATAAAACAGTTTGACGAAAGTGGGGCAAGTACTGTAACCTACGGTAATATTCAAAATAGTCAAAGTTTTGGTCCAGAAATCGTGGTGGTTTACAAGCCTAAAACCTGGATGAAGAATGTATTTTCTGCCAACGGAAGTGCTGTAAAATTTACTGATAATACTACAGAATTTGACTTCAATAACAGTGGTTTTTTCTGGAGTGTTAAATATGCTGGAACTTTTGAATTTTGGAAAAAAACGGCTAATATTCAGTTAAATGCTCGTTATAATTCTCCAATTATTCGTCCTCAGGGAGTTGTTCAACCAAGAGCTTCCTTGGATTTATCAGGTGAAAAAACTTTAAAAAATAAAAATTGGGCAATTGGTTTTAGATTTTCAGATGTATTTAATACGCAAGAATTTAGACTAAATTTTGAACAAGCAGGAACAACACAGTATTTGAGATTCAAACAAAATACCCAACGTTTTTACATCAACGTATCTTACAAATTTGGTAAATACGAGATTAAAAAATCTAAATCTGGCGGAGAAGGCGGAGGAATGGATTTTTAAAATCAATAATTTTTTAAGTTAAATGTAATCCAATTTCTATTGGGTTAATAATTCTATTTAACATAATATTAATTATAAGACAAAATATAGCTAAATGAAATTTTCGCCTCAAAACACATATAAACACATAAATATCTGTATAACAATAGTTTAAAAATTTAAAACAAAATTGACGATGACTAAAATCTCTTTACACAATCAAATTGTTAAAAAAATAGATTAAAATTATGACAAATATCATATTTTTGCTTTACATTTGTCGTGAATATTACGGAAATAACATGGAAACCAATCACAAGCATGTAACTTGTAGCAACTGTGCTTCA
>CAZHLZ010000147.1:3005-8504 GCA_964532475.1 uncultured Chitinophaga sp. | reverse complement strand
ATTTCCATTTTATAAAAGGGTTAAATGTTTTTACTCCTCGTAATACAAGAAGTAAAAGGCTTCAACATTATCTAAATAAGCGCCATCAAATCCTGCATTAATTATCTTTTTCATGTAAGAATTATCGTTGCCATAGATGATTTCTTCCCAATCTTTTTTCCAAAATTTCACCCAAATTTCATCTTCATACCCTTCATAAGCTTTGTATAGCCAATTTGGACTCTTCAATTTCCAATCAGATTGCCAGTAATAACGGTATTTTTCAGCAGAACCAATGCTAATGTAAGAAATTACCATTCTTTTTCCTCCATTGGCTTTTGTTTTGAGACTTTCAATTTCTGTTGCAGTAAATATATCATTGCCAAAAAAAGCATCGATGATAATTAAATCAAAATTAGTTGCTTTAATCGAATCTAAAAAGTTTTGTTTTGTTGCAAAATTCTCATTACTAATTAAATACAAATAATTTTTCGCCTCACTCACCTTTGTGATATTGCTTGAATTCTCATGAAAAACTGTTTGTGGAATTATTTTATAATCGTAATTATCACTTGTTCGTGGAAAAGGTACAAAACCTGCATCTGAATTAAAAATAAGCGATGAATCAAAGTCCGTTTGACTTCCAGTATAATCTGCAACCAGTATCGGCAATTTTTCTCTGGCTTGAAGTAATAAATCTAATCGGTAATTATCGGGTGTAAATGAGCCATTATAAAATAATTCTTCAATTCCATATCCATCAATGGCATTGATGAAATTTTCGTCAAATCCTTCTCCATCGTCTAAAAAATTAAACATCAATTCTTCTCCATTTTGCGGGATAATTGCAAAATTTGAATTCAAAGCCTTTGAATATTTGCTGATTTCAATGACAAAATCTTGCATTTTTCCTCCAGCACGATTACTTTTCCGCTCTTTAGAACACGAAAAAAGAATTAGAATTCCAATAATTATTGCTACAATTTTCATGGTACTTTTAGTTTAAATGTTGATTATATAAATTATCAATTGCTTTTGCTACAGCAACTTTGCTATATTGTCCCGTAGATTTACGAATCAAATCACTTGAGTATTTTTTCTTTTCTGTACAAAATAGTAGCAAAGCATCAGCTAAGGAGTTTTCGTCCAAATTTGGAACCAAAATTCCATTTTCAGGACTCATATTTTTAGCAATTCCAACTGGACTTGAGACTATTGGAATTCCACAAGACCAAGCTTCCGCAATGACACAAGAAAATGTTTCAAAACTTGAAAAATGCACCAAAGCTGAGGCTTCTTGAAGTTCGCATGCGATTTTTTGAGAATCAAAAGGACCAACTAAAGTTATTTTATTAGAAATTATTGAGTTTTTTATTTGATTTTCAATAGTTTCATTTTGTTTTTCAGCGATAATTTTTAATTCAAAATTTGTAAAAACAAGTGCTAATTTTTCGAAGGCCAAAATTATTTTATCTACATTTTTTACTTTTTCCAAGGTTGAAATGTGTAAAAATTGAATTTTTTCGTTGGCATTTTGCTCTTTTATTTGAAAAAGATCTAGGTCAATTACATTTGGAATGACCTCGATTTTTTTTCTGGGAAACAAATAGTTTATTTCTCCCTTCAAAACGTCAGAAACACAAGTAATTGCATTAGCAGCTTTAATATTTTTGACAATAAAAACTTTTTGAATTGAACTTAAATTCTGATAATTCTCCCTAAAAAAATAGGAGGCATGTTCACTAATAATCAATCTTTTTTGAAAATAATTTTTGGCCCAAAGAAATAAAATTCCTTTTTCTAAAATCACATGTCCGTGGATTAAATCAATGCCATTCAATGTTTTTGTAACCTTCTTAAAGGCTTTTCTTAGGTGAAATAATTGAATTAATTTGTTTTTTTTCTTTGGGTAAAAAATGTTGATTTCGATGAAATTATCGTTTATTATCTTTTCCTGAATTCTGATTGCAATGCTTTTTTCTGAAATAAAATTTAAAACAGTACATTTATTATTTTCGGAAATTAATTCAATGTGACGTTTTACGAAATTCCCACTAAATGGTTCTTTTTCTGAAGGATACCAAGAAGAAATGTGGAGAATGTGCATTTAGTGCTAATATTAATTTTTATTGAATTTTAGGTATTCTATTGAGTCCTCAAACTCTAATTTCAAAAAATACATTCCTTTTTGTAAAGATTCCATCTTGATTTTATTTTCTTCCAATGGTAAATCAAAGTTTTTTCCATTCGCATCAAAAAGTGTATGAGTCAAAATCTCTTTCTCAAATTTTAGATTTATGAAAGTTGAACTTGGATTTGGGAACAATAAGTTACTCGATTTAAAAATTTCCGAATTGGAAACAGAACAAGGTAATAAATTGATTTTTTGCCAAATCGTGTCGTTATATTGGTTACCAACTAAACTGTTTCCGTCAGAATCTCCCATGCGGATAAAGACCAGGTTTTGCGATGGAACAACATTGATAATTTGATTATTTTTTCCCAAAGCTGCATAAGAATCATCGGGAGCACTAGGCATTGCGCTTCCTGGAATGGAAAGTTGTACGTCTGGAGAAGGCAACATATAAGAACTTTTGCCATTCAACCAAGTTAAATATCCATACGATGGATTAAGTGCTTGAGAGCTGTTCGTCATGGCTTGAAAATAATTTTGATCTGACAAAACTGCGGTTCCATTCCAAGTTCCTTCACCGAGCATGAGTAAGCCAAAACGTGCCATACTTCGCGCATTACTCAAGAAAACATTATTGTATCCACTCGGAAAGAAAAATCCATTCATTCCGATTTTTGAACGAATTTTTTGTTGTACAAATAAATTTAAATTCATTCCTGTTGCGGACTCAATAACACCATCCAAAAGAGTGTAAGGACCGTTGTGATAAGACCAGCGAGTACCCGCATCGGATGCATAAATCAAACAACTTGGTTCAGTGCAAAAATGATCTGTTCCTGCAGCATAAGCAAGTCCAGAAGTCATTGTTAATTGATTTAAAATGGTTATTTTTTCCTCTTGCTCAGGAGTGAGGCTTGTCCATCCTTGACCTAAGTAGTTAGAACTTGTATCAGAAATTGATAAAAATCCTTCTTGTTGAGCAATTCCCACGGCCATAGCAGTTAAGGTTTTTCCTGCCGAATTCCAAACATGTAAACTATCTTTTGTAAATGTATCGAAATACCATTCAAAAACTATTTTACCATCATTTAGCAAGATAAATGCTTTACTGTTGGTTTGATCTAAATATGTATTCAAATTGTCAATGTTTTCTTGGCAATACCCCAAAGACAAAGGATCAATTGTTTCCCAGGTTTCCCCAGTAAGTGGTGGAAAATATAATTGTGATTTCGCTGAAAATGAGCAAATTAATAGAAGTAGTAGGAGCTTGTTTTTCATAATTTACGCGATTTCTTTTTTGTATATTTCTTTTAAAACGCCAAGTGCGAAATCTACCTCTTCGATTTTACTTAGATGCGAAAATGAAAATCGAACTGTTGGCCTCATTGGATTTGCTTTTATTCCTTCAATCACATGTGAACCTTTATTTGCTCCTGATGAACAAGCACTTCCACCGCTACATGCAACTCCTTTTAAATCAAGGGTAAACAGTAGCATACCTGATTTATCACTTTCAGGAAAAGAACAACTTAAAACGGTGTAAAGACTTTTTGATGAATCGGTTTCCCCGTTAAATTGTACATCATCAAATTCTGAAAGCAATTTTTCTCTGAAATAATCTTTCAAAGCTTGCACATGTTTTTGATGACTTTCTAAGTTTTCGTAAGCTATTTCCATTGCTTTTGCTAGCCCAACAATTCCTGCCATATTTTCTGTTCCTGCTCTAAATCCTCGTTCTTGTGCTCCACCTAGAATCAGAATGGTTGGTTTAATACGTTTGTTTACATATAAAAATCCAGTTCCCTTTGGACCGTGAAATTTGTGTGCTGCGCAAGTTAGAAAATCGATGTTCAATTCGGCTAAATCAAAGGTATAATGTCCCATTGTTTGAACCGTATCGGAATGAAAGAATGCACCATTTCGTTGACAAATTTCCGCTATGCTTTTGATATCGTTTAAAGTACCGATCTCATTGTTTGCGTGCATGATTGAAACAAAAGTTTTCTTTCCATTGCTTAATAATTGCTCCAATTGCGAAAGCGAAATATTTCCTTTTGAATCTAAGTCCAAATAATGTAAACTTAAATTATTTTCTTTAGCATATTTTTCTGCGGTATGACCAACCGCATGGTGTTCAATGGAAGTGGTAATAATTTGTTCCACTTTTAAATTATGAACTGCCGTGTAAAATGCCATGTTATCAGCTTCGGTTCCACCAGAGGTAAAGAAAATTTCAGCTGGCGAACAATTCAAATATTTTGATACTACGCGTCTTGATGTTTCAAGTAAACCCTTCGCTTCTCTACCGTAAGAATGTGAAGATGAAGGATTTCCAAAAGTGTTTCTTAAAACTTCACACATTGCATCAGCAACTTCTGGTAAAACAGGTGTTGTTGCAGCATTATCAAAATATACACGCATTTAAACTATTTTTCTTAATTATTACACAAATGTAAGGATTTTTGTGTGATTTTTAAATGTTAAAGAGCAAAAAAATATGCTAATCTTGGATTTTTACGGCAATTATACTATCCAAATGCGAGCCATTTTGAAATTTAAAAAGGAATTTGTCAGTCTTAATTTTTGAAATGCTAATATTTAATTTGTTTTCTGAATTGTAGAATAAATTTTGAGAAAAAGACCTTAGTTTAAAACTGTAAAACAAACCATCTAAGTCTTTGAGAATTAAATAGTTTTTTCGATGGAAAAATAGTTTTGTAAATTTTATTTCTTCTTTTCCTTTCTCAGATATTCCAAAGGTTTCAAGATTCATATTCCTTAAAGAAACAACCTTGTAAGAGCCGTGAAATTTTGGTCTAGGAGCATTGTCATCATTGAAATTTGATGTAGAAAATGCCAAAAATGTTGATTCAAAAAATATGAAAAATATTATCGAAAATTTTACGTAAATTTTATTTTTAAAGTCGAATTTTTGGTCTTTAATTTGAATTTTTTCTTCACCTTTTATGAAAAATGAAATTAGCTCTTTTCGGTAATTTGCTAAAATTATTAAGGAAAGTAAAAGCAAAAATGAACTTAAAATTTTGACTTCAATTCCGTATGAGAAATTTAGAACGAGCACATTTAATAGCACTCCAAACGCGATGATAGCGCCCAGTTTTCGAGTTTTCCGAAAAAACAATAAGATTCCAGGGATAATTTCGATCAATCCCATAAAGAGATTATAAGAATAGGATTTCCCCATGGTTGACCAGAAAAGTATGTCTTTGTCTAGTTTTCCAAATTCGGTATGTAAAATATTTGGTTCAGGATAGTAAAATTGCAACTTAAAAACCTTATCGAATCCATATCTTATTAAAAAGAAAGCTAAAAGGTAAGTTGAAATTATTGTTAGAAATTGTCCGATTTTTAACTGTTGTAACTTT
>CAZHLZ010000147.1:0-2995 GCA_964532475.1 uncultured Chitinophaga sp. | reverse complement strand
ACACTTATTGAAAAAATAATGAGGAAGCACAAATGAACAAACAAATCAGGTGAATCCGAATAAAAATGTTTTTGAAATGGATAATCGTAAACAAAAAACTTCACAAAAGAGAACTCAAAGTCAATGATGTGTTTTTCAAAGTAATAAACTGGATTCCAAACACTTTGAAGTGGAAATGGAACAGTAAGGATAAATAAAACAATAAAAACTAAAACGGAAAGTTTTATTCTTTCATAAAAATTAGTCTTTTTGTTCATTTGATTTTATTGAACTTGAATTTTTTTCATTTGTTTTCTCGAAAGCAATTTAATTAAGGTACCACCACCTAAAAAGACAATGAACGCGATCAAATAAATTGATTTTTTGGATTTTTTATTTTTTGGATTTTGTTGTTTTACTGGAATTGAATCATTGTAAAATTTATTCTCAAAGCCATAAAATTTAACTCCTTCCGCATAAAATGCTTTAATTTCAGTGAATGTGTATTGCCCAGTTAAATATGGATGATTACACATCGTATCCGATTGTTTATTTGATCGAACTTCTACCAAACAATTTTTGTCTGTTAATATCACTTTTTCAACTGGAAAGTATGGTTCGTACAAGCCAAAATTGTCAGTATATTCATCTGCCGAATAATTTTCTTCAGTTCCACTGTGACTTTTGTGAGCAACTTGTTTTGTTTGCGCAAAATAGGCAAAATTCAAAATAAATAATGCTAGAAAGGTGAAATTTACTTTTTTCATTTTTGGTATTTTTTAAGTTAAATATTTTCTTGTTTTGCTATCATACACTTAAAATTAAATTTCGTTCAAACAATTAACAAAAATAAATGAATAACTATTGTAAAATTATCAAATTCAAATTGTTTTTCCATGTAATTTTATAAAAAAATAGAGAATGAAGTTAAAAAATGTTTTGAAGTTGAGTGAAGTTGCGGCTTTTTTGAACTGTGAATTTATTGGAAATCCAGACCACGAGATTTCAGGAATCAATGAAATTCACATGGTTGAAGCTGGTGATTTAGTTTTTGTTGATCATCCAAAATATTATGAAAAAGCTTTAAGCAGTAAGGCTACCACAATCTTAATTGACAAAAATGTTCCTTGTCCCGAAGGGAAAGGATTACTAATTTCTGAAAAACCTTTTGACGATTACAATAAATTAACGCGTTATTACGACCCGATAATTCCTCAAAATACAACGATTGGAATTAATACAAAAATTGATGATTCTGCAATAATTTATCCACAAGTTTTTATTGGAAATAACGTTACAATCGACGAAAATGTGGTAATTTATCCTAATGCAGTAATCATGGATAACACGCATATCAAAGCCGGAGCGAAAATTGGACCCGGTGCAATTATTGGACATTTTGCATTTTATTACAAGAAAAAAGAAAGTGGTTTTGATCAAATGCATTCTTGTGGTGGCGTAATCATTGAAAAAAATGCTGACATTGGTGCCGCTTGTACCATTGATAAAGGAGTTTCAGGAAATACAATAATTGGTGAAGGAACAAAATTAGACAATCACGTGCACATTGGACACGACACCGTTGTTGGAAAAAATTGTTTGATGGCTGCGCAAGTTGGAATTGCTGGTTGTGTAACAATTGAAGATAATGTAACTCTCTGGGGGCAAGTTGGTTGCGCCAGTGATGTTGTGCTTGGTGCCAATGCCGTTGTTTTTGCGCAATCCGGAATCTCCAAAAGTTTGGAAGGAAATAAAACTTACTTCGGAAGTCCTTGCGGAGAATTAAAAGACAAATTTAAAGAACTTGCTGCCTTAAGAAATTTGCCAGCTTTCATGCAAAAAAACAAATAAGGAAAAGAAACAATGCAAGACAAATTGATTTTACATTTAGAGCAAAAGGTCGCTGAAAATGAGTTTAGATTAAATTCATTGTTGGAGATAACGAATGCGATAAATACAAATCAATCGGTGGAACAATTGGTGAAAATTTTCGAATTTATTCTGAAGGAACAAATTGGAATCAGTAAATTTCTTTTATTCAACAAGCAGGATGAATGGAATTTGCTACTTAAAGTTGGCTTCAAAGGGAAAGCAAAAGACATACATGTTGAACAAGATTTGAAGCGCTTTCGCGATATTACTTTGATAGAATCTTCCTTGTCGCCAATAATTAGTGAGTTTGATGTAGTAGTTCCAATTTTTCATAAGAACGAACCATTAGCTTTTCTTCTGTTAGGAGATTTAAGTAGCTTGCGAAAAGATAGGATTTCGATCATCAACGAAATGAGTTTTATCCAAACTTTAGCGAATATTATTGTCGTTGCAGTTGAAAATAAACGCATGACAAAGTTGGGAATTGTGCAAGCTCGAATCAAAAAAGAATTGGAAATTGCTTCGGAAATGCAAAAGTTGTTGTTTCCAGCAGATTTACCTTCGAACCGAAGAATGGATATTTCTGCAAAATACATTCCGCGACATGAAGTTGGTGGTGATTATTACGATTTTATTCCTTTGAGCGACGAAGAATACATAATTTGTATTGCAGATGTTTCTGGAAAAGGAATTAGTGCTGCGATGTTGATGGCTAATTTTCAAGCTACAATTAGAACTTTGTTTGCTTACCAACGATTTGAATTACGCTTTTTGGTGGAAGAATTGAACAAAAAAGTCATGAAAAGTTCAAAAGGGGAGAAGTTTATCACATTTTTTGTTGCACACTATAATATTCAAACAAGGGAATTAAATTATATCAATGCTGGACATAACTCTCCCTTTCTAACTAATGGAAAAACTGTCACACTTCTTGAAAATGGTTGCGTTGGACTTGGTATGTTTGACGAATTACCCTTTATCAACGAAGGAAAGGTTGAAATTGGACCATATACAACCTTAATTTTATACACCGATGGCGTTGTAGAATTAGAAAATGAACGCAATGAGTTTTTTGAGTTAGAACGTTTGATTAAATTGGTTCACAGTTATTATCCTCTAAAAATGGAAGATTTAAATAATCTGA
>CAZHLZ010000146.1:0-8553 GCA_964532475.1 uncultured Chitinophaga sp. | reverse complement strand
TAAAATACAAAATGTTAATTCCAAATAACTCTATTGTTTTATTGAACCAAGAATCTTTACCAAACTTGTTAATTTGTCCAACTTCATTTCCATGAAAATAAATTTCATTTTCACTGATCCCATCATCGTCAATTGTTAAAACTAAGTATTTATCAAGGCTTGATTCTGTTTTTAGTAATTTCTCAATCGTTAATAATTTCAGAATATCTCCTTTGATTTTTCTTAAATGACCAGATTTTAATGGAAATTTTGAAGCATAAATTTCACCAAAAATTAATTTCTCTTTATTGTAAAAGTCAACTTGGAATTTAACATTTTCGATACATAAAGGTAACTCAGAAAATTTCTCGCCATTTAGTTTTATAGATATTGACTCAAGACTAATAATTTGTGAAGTAATAACTGATTCCAAATCTTGTTGAGTTTTGGAATCAGAATCATGAGATTTTTTTGACATAAATTATATCGTTCGAATTAAACTACCACTTTCTTTCCTTAATTCCGTTTTTCCTTTTTCAGTAGTAACAAGAATATCGTCACCACTAAATTTTGCATTTACTGCTCCGCTTGTTGAAATAGTTCTAACTAATGAGCCACTTTCTTTGCGCAATTCAACTTTCCCCTTTTCTGTAGTTACAAGAATCAAAGTACCATCGCTTTTAATGTCTGCGTTAATTGCTCCACTTGTAACGATTGTTCTAATTAAGGAACCATTATCTTTTCTAAGTTCCACTTTTCCGTTGTTTAATTTTACAATATTCATATTTTCGGTTTTCATTTGATTACAAAATTATTCTGTCACTAGTTCAAAAGATGATCTACTTATATTTTTTTATAGCATTATTTAGTTTTTGTTTGATTTCATCGGCTAACCATTGTGGTTCAATGACGGTGACTTCATCGCCATACATCATAATTCGTTGTATTAATTCCAAGTTTGGCTTCAAAAACAGTTCAATTCTAAGTTCTTCTTCTGTATCAATTGTAATCTTTTGTGAAGTATGGATTGGTAGTGTTTTGATGTAATTTCCTTGTTGTTTGGAAAAAGATAATACCACTTTTTGTGATGGATGTATGGAATAAACCAGTCCAACAACATTTTCAAATTCTAGCATTGGATTTACCTTTGGTCGCTTGAATTTGGTTTTCAAAATTTCAATTTCCTCCATGCGATCAATTCCAAAAGTGCGGATATTTTGACTAGGTAATGATTTACCAATTACATACCATCGATTTGCATATTCCTTTAGTCCATAAGGCTCAATTGCTTTAATTCTCGCTTCAGGATAATAAAAACTTAAGTGTGTAAATTGTATTTGATGGCAATCTTTAATTGCTTTTAGTAAAGTTGTTAAATTCTGAATTCCTTTTAATTGACTGGAAGTGTCAAAAGAAATGTATTGTAAATTTTCTTTGTTTTCTTTTATTGTTTCCTGGATTAATTCCGAGGTACTAATCAATTCAATTATTTTCACAAAAGTTTCATAATCTGTACTTTCATCTTCAAAATATTGATAACCTTTTGTCGTAAAATTATACCTAACGACAATTCCAAATTCATCACTTAAAGCCTTTAAGTCTCGCTTTAATGTACTTTGAGAAGAATTGATTCCTTCTTCTTCAATTCTCTCGATGATTTCCTCTCCAGAACAATTCTTGTTCATTTTTACATAATCGTAAATGATGAGGTATCTTTTTATTGCTGAACGGTATGACATGCAACAAATATAGAATTAAAATTTAATAGACCATCTTTTGGACTAGTTAATTTGAAATCTTTGTAAAAAATAAGTCATGAGTGATATTCAAAACAAGGCAAAGCTTACAGAATTTTTATTGAAAAAAAAATCAGGAGCATTTATTTCTGTTCATGGTTTCAAGGTTACAGATAAAGAAAATGATTTCTTATTTGATGCATTAATAAAAAAAACAATAAGCCCTAACGTTGGTTTTAGGAGATTGTTTTTGTATTTTGAAATAAACAATATCAAGTATTTAAAGAAGACCTTACTTCTGAATGGTATGGATTTGAAAAAACTGATGAACCTCGCAATTGAATTGAATCGAAATTCGGTGATTTATTTCGACGATTTACTTTTTCTAGAACTCGCAACAAATCCCAAAATTGGAATCGGGAAAGTATTATCAGACTTCAAACAAAAAGGTTGGAACCTTGAAACAGATTCGAAAGATTTTAATGAACGTGATTTTTTAAAGACGCTTATCAATGAATCTTTTGAGGTTTTACAAAATGAGAAAGAAGTAAATAAATTAAAATTGGTTTACTCTTACTATGAAACTTACTCTTTTAATCAAGTAGCTTACGGCGGCAAAAAGCCAAGGAGTGAAGAAAGACAAATAATCCTATACGAAGAATAAAATTGACAATATGAAAAAAGAAAAAAATTCATTGGAAAACAGAATTGATATCCTTCTAAACGAAAAGATTCAAACTACATTTTTAAATTCTGGTTTTCCAAAACTAGATGAACTTATTGGAGAATTTTCAAGTTCAGATTTTATTGTTTTTGGAGGAAGACCAATGATGGGTAAAACAGCATTTATGATAAGTCTTGCTTTAAATTTTAGTATTAAGAATCGAGTATTATTTCTTAATCTTGATACTTCTGAAGAGAACATTTCGAATCGATTTTTGGCTAATATAACGGGGATTCCATATTCAAATTTAAAAAGAAAAAATTTGAACGAAGGACAGCTTTTTACCTTAGAAAAATCTAAAATTGAACTTTCAAAATATAATTTGCAAGTTGAATCTCATACTACTGAAAATGCTGAATTATTGGTAGAAACCATCAGAAATCACATTAAAATAAATAATACAAAAGTTATTTTCATCGATACCCTCCCAACAATTCTTGATTCAGTATTTTACGCTCACTACAATAGTTATTCTGCAAAATTGAACCATGAACTCAAAAAGATCGCAAAAGAATTAGACGTTTGTATCATTTGTTCTTGTGAACTAAGTCGAGATATCGAATTGCGAGGTGGTGATAAACGGCCGATGATCGCAGATTTGCTTTCTTGTCAAAATTTGGAAGAAGTAGCTGATAAAATAATTTTCATTTATCGTCCCGAAAATTATGGCATAACGGAAAATATTGATGGAAAATCAACTATTGATAATATGGAACTAATGATTTCAAAATCAGATATAGGTTCTGGTGAAACCTTGATTTTTAAGCAGCATCGAAATTTTACAAAGTTTTATTGATTAAACTAGACTTATTTTGTCTCGGTCACATTCTAGATTTGAAATAAATTAATAAATATGAAATCGAATTCACTTTACGAAAGTCTTTTACAAGAAACAATTTTTAGCGATGAGAAGAATTTAAGTTTAAGAACCGGAATCAAATCAATAGATAAAACTGGTTTCAAAATAGAAGCTGGGGAGTTGATTTTTTTAGGTGCATGGAATCCTGTTTGGAGCACCCAATTTCTTGTAAATATTTCAATTAATATTGGTAATGACCATCAAATATCTTTCTACACTTTTGATTCAAGTGAAAAGAAAATAGCAAATAAATTCTGTTCGGTCATTGCCAATCGAAGGTTTCATGAGATGAACAAATTTGATAATGTGCAGCTTGAAAGAATTGAAAGATACGGGAAAAGTTTAAATATTAAAGTGATAGCTGACGGAAACACAACCTTAAAAGACATAAAACATGATTCTTATGATGATATACGTGAGAATAATTTAAAATTTTTAATCATAGATCAATTTGAATTCATTAATTACAAAAAACCAAAGACACTTAACCATATATGTAGGAAGTTGTTGAAATTCGCGAAAAAACAAAACATTTGCATCATTATTTCTGAGGCTTTACCAATTAAAAAATTTATAAACACAAATAAAGAAAAAACACCATCGATTGAAGTTTTAAAATTATTAAAAATTAATCCTGGTCTCTTTGATAAGATTTTATTCTTACATAATGATGAGTATTTTGGTATAAATAATGATTTCAGGTCAGCTCACAAGCCAAATATTGATTTTATTATTGAACGTGACAAAAATGGATATACCCCCTCAAATATTCTTTTAGCGCAAGACAAGTATTTTAATATCTTAAATGATGTTTTGTTAGATTAATTTATAAAAGCGAAAAGCTATGAAAACCACATTTAAACCAACCCTAGTTCTTGAAATGGACTTCATGAAAACCTTACTCGATAATTTTGAAAAACTCGAGCAATTGTTAATGGAAATAGAAATTGCCGATGAGTTTTGGTTAAATCAACAAAACAAAAGTCTTTTTTTGATCTTAAAATTTGAATATTTTAAAACTCGTAAACGACAGGATTTCACAATTGAAAGTTTTTATGAGAAAGTATTTACTAAAGCAGATAAAACGATTTCTAATTTCGATTTTAAAGTTTATGAAGATTTATATGAAATTGATTTCAAATATTACCAAACCCTACTAAACTATTACCAATATTTCAAATGCAAGCGCGTTGTTGGCTTAATAGATGAACTGAAAGTGCAGTTTGAAAAATCAGAACTTGAAGCTGATTCTATTTTTGCTAAAATTGAGGAAATTAAAAGGGAATATGGGACGATGTTGAAAAGGGAAATATGAATTTTTTAAAATTATAGTGATGCAAATTTGGACAATATCGACAATATTTGAGGGAAAAATCTTTCAAATCCCGAATAATAAAGGTGAGTTTTCTTGGAAAAGAAAACAATGTCAAAATTTTGTCAAGGACATTGATGATATTGTGAATCAAAACATATTAAGTTATTTCATGGGACCTCTTGTGATTTTTCAAAAAGTAGATAGACCAACAAAAAAATATGATACAAAAAAACTTGAGGTATTTGATTTGATTGACGGTTACCAGCGTTTAGTTTGTTGTTTGATCTATCTATCATTAATTATTGAAAATCTAATTAAGTTAGAGAATCTTGATTTTTTAAATGAGAGTCAATTCTATCTGATTTCAAAAAATAAAAAGCAATTAAAGGTAGAATTTGTGGATGTGCTTTTTTACAATGAGTTGTCTAAAAACTTAATTGTCAAAGACAAAATATCAAACTCAAATCAAAGAAAAATATTTGATGTGTATCATTTGCTGCATCAACATTTAGTTAAGCAGCTAAAAAAACGAAAAGAAAGTAAGGAAGAATATTTGATTGATTTATATTTTACAATTATTCAAAGATTAAAGTTTGCACCCTATATCAAAGAAAGTGAAAGAGAATTGCAAAAGACCTTAAAATACTTTTGAAATTGAATTAATTAGATCCTTGAGTTAAATTATATTGAAGTTCAGGATATGAAATTAATTGTTAGATTTGAGAAAAAATCATTGTATAGTGAAAAGTCTTTATAAATACGATAATATGCTTTTACAAAATGAGCATTATTCCATACATAGGGAAATGCTGCCATTTATTGGAAGTAATTTTGATGACAATAGAATATTGATAGTTGCAGAGAGTCACTATGTACCAAAGAGTATTAAGCATCAATTAGGAGATGAATGGTATGACATTTCAAGTTCAGATTTTATTAAAAAAACTTTGCAAAATAATACAAATTCAAGGGGAGTTATCGCCCAAATTTCTAAAGGAAAAGGTCATGGATTATTTCATAATATAGGAAACGCTTTAAAAGCTGCCAATCAGAAATATTCCTTAAATGATATTGCTTGGTACAATTTTTATCAAAAACCAGCAGAATTTGGAAAATCGATAAAACCAACAGAGTTAGATAAAAAAAAGGCAATTTCAGTTTTTGAAACAATCTTAGATGTATTAAAACCTAAGCTAGTAATTTTTGTTTCAAGACTTTCATTCAATGAACTCAAAGGTCATAAAAAGTGGAATAAAGAAAAAAATGGACATATTTACAAAAACTTTAATATTCCAATGTGCGTTGTTCCACACCCGACTTGTCAATGGTGGAATAAAGAAAGTTTTGAGCATAAAGACAAGAATGGAAATAGTAGAACTGGAAAACAAAAATTCATTGATATAATCAAGGAACATTTTTTGTAAACTGTTTAATATGAAAATTAATATTTTCTTAGTTAAAGAAATATCTGGTAATAAAAAACTAATTGAAGAACATGGAAATTTATAATCTAGTCATTGATTCTTTTATAAAAGTTAGGGATGAACATTACATAAAAAGCATCGGTCTTTTTACTAATATAATTGATACCTTTATTCCAATTTCTGATTTTGAAAAAGAACAAATCAAGAAAAAAAGCATTTATTTCAATGTATTTGATTTTTTTAAAATAAACGAACCTTTACATAGTAAATTACTGGGGACTTTATTAAATCCATATTCTAATCATGGGCAAGGAAGGCTATTCTTAAATGAGTTTTTAAAAATTATTGGGATTGAATACTTTGATGAAGATGTGTGGCAAGTTACTGCTGAAATTGGAAGGATTGATATATTAATTAAATGCCTAAATAGACCTTCAGTGATAATTATCGAAAACAAATCAAATGGTGCGATAGATCAAAACAATCAAATATATAGGTACTGGTATCAAGAAATTCTTTTACCATATGGAAAGGAAGCGTTAAATATAAAAAGAAATTTTCGTATAATTTATTTGGCACCAACAGATTCAAAGAGTTTTGAAGCACATACATTGGAAAAGCCAAAAGAATATTCAGATAACTTAGATGACAGAATAAATAGTGAAAAAATACTAAAATTAACTTTTAAAAATGAGATTGTTTCTTGGTTAAATAATTGCTACGAACAACTGCCAGAATCAAATTTTAGAATTAAAGAATATGTAAAACAATATAGAGAATTATGGGAAATGAAATTTTAGAAAAAACTAGTAAAGAAGTTTTTCAAACCATTGAAAGATGGGAAGCCTTTTTAGAACTTGTGAGTAAAAAAAGTGAAATAGAAAAATACTGGTATAAAAAGTTTGCGGAGCACGTAGTAAAGAAAGAAGTTCCAAATGAAAAATGGCTTTGTAATTATAATAATTCTAAACATTTATATTGGCAACTTAAATCAAGTCGTTTTAATGATGAGTCTCTATCTATTTGGGCGGAAAAAAACATAAAAGGTGAGATAGAATTAATATTATGGGCTAGTTCAAAACATTATAACATTAATGAAATCAATAGAGTATTGTTTGAAGATGGCAAATATCAACCAATAAGAGATGTATTTAATGTTGATAAACGAGAGTTAGATGAATGGGAACATGAATATATTTTTAGAAAAAAAATAGAGTTTTATAATTCTAATAGCATAATTTCAAATGAAAGTTTGTCTTGGTACATGGGAATAAATCCAGAAATTATCTATTCTCAACTTATGGATGAAATCAATAAATTAACAAGTATTGAGAATACAAAACTTTTAGAAAATCTTCATTCATCGTGTATTCTTAAATATAAATAATTCATTAATGTTAAGAATACTATGTGTTTGTAAAATTGTTTTGTAAAATTAATGAAATTAAGTTTGTATTGAACTGCATTATCAAACCATTCTAAACAACTCCGCACAAGCCAAAGCGTCACTCAACGCATCATGATGATTCAATTTTATCTTGTGCTTCCGGCACAAAACAGCTAAATTTTCACCATAAATTCGGTAAGTGCAATGTTGCTCAAAAGTTGGGTGCTCAATCTGATAAAAATCCAAAGTTTGTTTTAGGCAAGAAACATCAAAAGCAGCATTATGTGCCACCAAGTTTTGGTTTTCAATGAATGGTTTTATTTCATGCCAAATTTCGGCAAAAGTTAATTCGTTTTCTGTATCATCGGCACAGATACCATGAATTTCTGTGTTCCTAAAAAAGTAAAAATTATCTGGCGGTTGTACTAATTTTGAATAGGTTTCAACGATTTCACCATCTACAACTCTGACAATTCCAACTTGACAAATGCTGTGTCTTTTTCCTTGTGCAGTTTCAAAATCTATTGCGGTAAATGTTTTTGGACTCATAAATATTTTTGTAATGTATTTGCAATTTTACTTTTCACTTCTTCTCTAACATAAGCTGGTTCCAACACTTCAACTTCAGAACCAAAGGACATTATTTCCATAATAAAATCATGTGTTGGCTTTAAAAACAGTTTAAATCTACATTCACGATTATCTTCCAAAATAATTTTCTGAGAATGATGTAAAGGTAATGATTTAATATATTTTGCTTGATGTTTTGAGAAGGATAGAATGATTTCTTCTGCTTCAAAATCCTCATCATTAATAATTCCAAAGCAATTTTTAAAAACATTTTCAATATATAAATCTTTCGGATAAGTGAAACCATGGTCAGTGGGGCTTAAATTCGTAATGCGATCTAAGCCAAAAGTTTTTAATTTCTGGTCCTTATTGTCAATTGCGATAAGATACCAACGCTGCCTATTTTCCTTTATGGCTAAGGGAATTAATAAACGGTTGTATGGTTCTGCATCCCAAAACTTTTGATAGGAACAACGAATTAATTTCTTGTTTTTTATGGCGAATAAAATTGGACTTAAATGTTCTGTTCCAATCGCTTTGCGTGTTTCGAAAAAAATAA
>CAZHLZ010000145.1:0-8597 GCA_964532475.1 uncultured Chitinophaga sp. | reverse complement strand
AGTTATGAAACCTACTACAAAAAAACAATTAACGATTGTCTCGCTCTTCGATGGCCTGGCTAACAGCTACGTTGCAAGTAAGCGTGCGAACCTTAACATAAAATCTTATTATTCAAGTGAGATTGAAAAAAATGCAATCAAGGTTGTTGACAATCACTACTCTAGTGACCCCAAATTTGTGAAATTAGGAGATGTCAGGAATGTCTCAGGATATGATTTCCCAGATGATGGTTCTGACATTCTCCTGATTTTTTCAGCACCATGCGTTGACTTATCAGCCATTCGGAAGGCAAGATTAGGGCTTTTCGGTCCCCAAAGTGGGCTTTTCTTTGAAGCCTTGAGGGTGCTGAAAGAACTCAAAGAAATGGATGAGCAAACTGGCTCAAAGCGTAAAATACACCTTTTAGGAGAAAATGTTTCCAGCATGAGAAATGTGGACCGTAAATTGATAGAATCGCATCTACAAGAGTTATTTCCAGAGACTTACACCCTTAATATCGATAGTCAGTTATTGAGTGCCAGCCATCGTAGAAGACTCTACTTCACGAACATCCCTGGTGTTGAACAGCCAGAGCAAACAGGAGTAAAACTCTCAGACATAATAGAGAATGGGTATGTAGACCGTGAGAAGAGCCTTGTTTTACTTAGCTCCAACATCACCCAATATAAATCTTCTCTTGCTCGTCATTACGGTTTTGGTGTTGGAACCGTGATTTACAGGACAAAGGAATTTTGTGACCTACCAGTTGAAGAGAAATTGAGACAATTTCCAATTCTTCTTGAGAAGAGTGGCTACAATGGTAAGCCAAATAAAAATAATTCTCCATTAGATTTCCCCAACTCTGTATTTCGATTACCAAAACCATCTGAGTTATGTAAAATGATGACACTACCGCCAGACTACCTTAATATTGAAGGGATTAGTGTTACATCTAAGACCTCAATGATAGGACTTTCTATAACAGTTGAAGTAGTTAGGCACATTTTGAGCTATTTGCCAGATGACCTAAAGAACGATTAGAACTAACCCTTAAAATCAAATTAAAATGAGCAAAATTCTTTACAAAAAACACAAAGGATATGAAATCCCAATCGCTGATGTCAGTGTAAAAAGAACCAATTATTTAGACCAAAAAAATGAGGCTGTTACTATCATAAAAATTCTGCACGCTGGACTAGGAAGCGAAGAAGACATCTTTATTTTTTATTATAACAAATTGCTAGACGAATGGATTCTTGACTTAGAAAGAAGCCTGATATCAATGACTAGAGGAGCCAACTGCAGGCTTCAAGATGAGGTTTATTCTAAGTTTTCAAAAGACGAACCAATTGAAATTCAGCAGTTTGCCGACTTAATTTGCGATACCAACTTCGATATTTTCGTGGAGGCAAATTACACCAATAAAATCAAAAGAGGTGGTCTCTTCAAACGTGTATTTAGTAGGCTTTTATTCTTAAAAAAGTTATTCCAAATTGAGTGACTTATCAATTCTGTCAAATTAATTTCAAGTTATTTTTCTTTTGCCCTTGATTTTTGAAATGGAATTGCTTATGATTCTTTTAAGCGGAACTTAAAGACTATTATTAATAAAGGAAGGAGGATTATTTTTGGGAAGTTCCGCTCTCACTAATGGTTCTCCTTTTCTATTTTATTGCGGAACAAATGCAAAATCAACTCTACTGCCAGGAGGCATATAACTATGAATATGACTTCTATTCAACTGCTGATACAATTTCAATCAACGAGACGAAAAAAACTCGTCAAATCAATTATCAATTTCCTCAAATAAATTGGTACAATTCCATCAAGAAACCAAAAGTTGTTTCAACAATTTCTGTCAACTCTTGGTTTGAAAAAATCAAGGATTCATCTTACAAGGAAACAATTCTTAATGCAAGAGCGGGAATTATCGACTATAATCAGACCAAAGCAAGTCTTCCTTGCATAACCTACAATTTTTTGTTCCAGGGATACAAAAAAGATGAGAACATACTTGAGAGCTCTGGCTTGATTTATATCGATATTGATAACGAGAACTTTGACATCAATCGGCTTGATTTAAGCAAGGTATTTGCTTGTTACAGGTCTTTTGGTGGCATAGGTTACTCAATTATTGTACAAGTTAAAGACTTGACTTTATTCAACTTTAAATCTACGTACTCAAGCATAACTCTGGAGCTTGGCATTGGCGACTTTGTGGACTTGCAGGCAATTAAGGCATCGCAGTTTAATGTCTTGAGCTACGACCCAAACCTATTTCTTAATCTTGATTCACATGTATTTGCTTCGACAAATCTTGCCCCCCAGTCTAGTGTAATTGAGGAAAAGGAAAAGAAGGCATATACAACAGAGTGGGGGGCAAAATCAAGCTCCTCAATTAGATTCAACAACTTAGACACAATTGATGTTGCAGGAGAATATATCGTTAATTGGGAAGGCTACACTTACATCAAGTGCTTTATTCCAATGAAGAAAGTTAGCACAAATCGAAATAACTTCCTTCTGAGCTTCTGCAATAACCTTGTGTACTTGAATCCTCAATTGTCAGAGGAAAAGGCTTTCTGTGTACTTGACAATGTAAATCGGTTTGCTTGTGTGATTACAGCAGATGACAATCAAATTAAACGTGTTGTCAGCTCCATTTTCAAGTATAAACTTGACGGCTCACTTAAACCCATTTACTTCAATAAGCAAAGGAAAATTGTCTTTGACCAAAAGAGCAAATTAACAAAAGAAGAAAAATTAGAAATTTGCAGAAGTGAAGTAGCTCTAAAGAAAGGAATCGATTCAAGACAAAAATTATATGAGATTCTGGAGACATGGAACTTCTTGGAATATGGCAGAATAACACAAAGAAAAGTGTATCAGAATTTCCCTATGAGCAAAAAAACAGTTGAAAAGTACTGGATTGAATTTAAGGACTATGTTGAGTTGCTAAATAAGAATTTCAGTGATGAGGTTTAGACAACAATCTCCAAGGCACATTTTCCATCTACTGTCATTATGAATAATGCAAAACCTCTATTTGTTTCAGTCTTGAAGTATTCAATACCATTGCAACAATTGAACTTCTTGTATTGGTTCCAGGCTTCAATTGTAGCAAGATGACTTTCAAAATATCCTCGTGTAACAGGAATCATTTGCTGGGTAAATAACTCTTTTTTAAATTCCCAGAATCGTTGGAACATTACTTCCAAATAATAGTGCTTAACGGGTTGTAAATCCGTTGAAATGATTGCTCCTGGAAACAGAGAAGAGTCATTCCAAAGCTTTAGAAGTTCTGCTAGAACTCTTGCAGGAAATGTTCTCCCTTGCAGGATTTCTCGAGGGTAAACATATTTTTCAAGGCTTGGGTACTGTTGAACCGACTTTGATAAATTTTCAAGCATCTGTATTTGCAACTCAAAGCTCTCTAATCTTCTATTTTGACTTTTTATTAATTTGCAGATTTGAGGATTTGCCTGTCTTAAAAGCTCGATTGGAAGGTTTGAAAATAAAACCTTTTGCTTCAAATATCCAACATTTTGCTTGATGATGAGGTGATAATCTACCTGACCCATTTCGTTCTTGTGCGCTAAAATGCTCATGCTTTTCAGTTTAAAAATAGTAATTCAGGACAATCACAAGAAAGTTCCAAACGGACAATTCCTTGAGGTAATTTTTTCTCCTTGTGGTGGTCGAAGAAGCACTCGACATTATACCACATCTCTTCTTTTAAATTCTCCTCCAATTGCATTAAAATCAATGTTACATTGAACAAGATATCCCTATCTGTTTTAGAAAGTTTTTTTCCTTCTAATATCACTTTATTTATTGCCTTGGTGGACTTCAAGTAGTGATTCAAGAAAAATTGAAGAATTTGATTTGAATTTTTCATAACACTTTGATTTAAGGTTTCTAAAAAAATATAACAAATGAAAAGTTAAAAGTTACGAAAAGCTTCTTAGGTAAAGAAGTTGTCTAAAATTTAAAAATTTCAATAGTTGTCATTAGGTGACATCCATTAAACTTAATTGGTAAGAGCTTCTGCAATTGGCAAAAAGTGACGCATAATTGCCAATTTTTAATATTAACTATCTGAATTACATGTATTTACCCATTTCATGTAAATTATCTTTCAAACTGATAAAACATTAGTGATAATAAAAATAAGATAAAAAACCACACAAGATTTGTTGAGATTTTACCCACTAGCTTGAACTCATAGATGACCCCATAAAAAGGATGAAAAATTTGGTAGAAATTTTTTTGAGATTTGCTTTTTTCAATGGTTGAGAATTATACTTCAAAAAATTAGAAAAAAATTATGTTTGACCTTGAACCTATAGTTATGCCTTAAGTTATTTTGGGGCTTAAAATTAGACCCTATTTTAAGCCCCCAATATTGATGTTTTATATTTTTTTTAACAAATTAATATACTATTTCTCTTTTTGAAATTACCCTCGTAAAGAACTCATATTCTCTTTCTTCTCTGACAATCCAGTTTCCTTGCTCATCATATTCATAAGAAAAATATTTAATTCTTTCTCCATTTCCATCAGTTACATCGACTAAAAGCCCTTTATTATTGTAACCATAAATTTTTCCATCGTTGAATTTCACTGTAGTAGAATATGGTGTGTATTCAAACTCCTTACTAACCTTAAATCCATCTCCATTTAAGTTGCTGATTTTTTGTATCTTATCATTTTCAACTGTAATTAAATCTATCGAAGAAGTACTTCCATTATGTCTATTAAATTTTATTTTAATTCCATCAAAATCATAACTATAGACTGCAGTTCTGCAATTTTGATTTTCATCTAGGTCTATGTATTCATCCTTAACTAAACGACCTGTATCATCATAAAAATAATTTGATAATGTAGATTCCATCCCATCGTAATTCCTTGAGATTCGTTTAAGTAATCCATTATCATCATACGAATATAATGAGCTGAATGAATATTTTTCACCATTTCTAATTAATTGATTCCGTGTTGAAATCTTGTTATTTATAAATGAAATCTCTTCAACGTCATCTATTTTTTCAGAAAAATTTTTATCGTTCAATGAGAACAATAATGTTTGTTCAATTCGATATTTTGAAACATTTCCATTCAAAATTTCCTCAATGGTAGTTTGCATATTCTAGCTTTTTTTTATTGATAAAATAATAACAGTTGCATCTTTTGAAACAGTTCCTTGTGCCTTGAGCTTGGCAATTGCCTCACTTTCTCCACCGCCTTGAAGGCGAAGTTTTGTTGATGTTGTGGAGTTATTGACTTTGTATTTAACTTCGTAGTTGTCCATATTTATTTTGTTTTATGATTTACTTACTTTGACCTTTGATGTATTTAAGTGCAGTTTCATTATCCATTGAAGACATTTTGCTATCCATATAATTTAGAGCCCTACTGTGTTGCTTAAGGTCTGGTCTGGTCATCATAAAATCAACGTGTGCAGTTCCAGACATAAATTTGACAGCTTGTTCATTCGTCATATTAGACATCTTGGCGTCACGGTACTCAAGGACTCTTTCGATATTTGATTTTGTGCGTGAACCACTGGAAGTAAACCACAAATGTGGATTTTGTGAAATTTCCCATACAGCAGAAAAAAACATTCCTATGAATCTGAATAGTCCTGTTCTCTTATCCTGCAAGGCACTCCCAATAGAAATATATAAGAATGTTTGAAGGATATAGAAGCTTATTATTCCATAATAGACAAGCATTATTAGGTCAATCAATATCTTGCCTCTAAATTCCTCACTGTGACTTCCATAAATGAGGTCACTTATCCAGAACTTGAAGTTGAAATTGTCAAATTCTCTGGCATAAAAGAAAACAATTACCAAGTAAACTCCTATTCTGAAAATTCCGATAAGTTGCTTATTCATAAATCAAAATTTTAAGGATTTGAAAACAAACATACGAAATAAATTCTAATATATTGTGTATTTTATTTAGGAGTACCTTAAAAATATTTTTCTAATGACATTTGAAGTCATGGAAAAGGATTCAAAAATGGAGCAATCAGAGGAGCTTCAAGCAATTGCAACTAGGCTAAAAGAGCTTCGCAAGGAGAAAGGATATTCAAACTATGAGCACATTGCGTTCGAGCTTGGAGTATCTCGCTCAGCTTATTGGGGCTTTGAGGCTGGAAAAAATATGACTTTAAAGACCCTCATCAAGATATGCAAGCTTCTTGGAGTTACGCTAGAGGAGTTTTTTCAGGGTGTTGACTTGCCGAAGAAAAAATAAGGATTAAATGTTTCAATAAAATATCATATATTTGTCCAAATTGAAATTTTATGCTTAACTATATTCTTGATTTATCTCATAAAATCTTTTCAGAAAAAAATGAATTGACCGCAAAAGAAAAGGAACTCGTAAATAATGAAATTTCTCATGCACTTAATCTAACGAGAACTCATATAAATTCTTACAGGATAAATAGTGTTGATATTTCATCAAGTATATTAGCAACTGTTTGGCTTCGTGCATCTATAAATTTATCGACAATAAATCATCCAAATATTAAGGAGCTGATTTCGACTATGAGAGAAAAAGGCAAATATTGGTCAGACCCAGAAAAATATGATAAGGTTCAATTCGATAAATATAACATGCGAATTTCCGATGTAGAAAAAACCATTAAAAGTCTTGGTTTATGAAGTGTCTTTTAGTTTTATTTTTATTTTATTTTTCATTGAATTCATTTTCAAAAGAAATTACCCCGAAAGATACTAGTATTGTTCTTAGACACCCTCAAATTAATAACAACCATGACTCTGTTGTAATCTCACTTCAACAATTTGACAAACTAGCCAAATTATTAAAAAAAGATGATACTTCATCAAAAGATTTTACGCCATCTATTATGGCATTTTTGACTGTTCTTATATCAACCGCAGGAGCTTTACTTGTTGGTAGTTGGCAAATAAATAATCAAAATAAAAGAGGACAAGAACAATTAAGAAGTCAAGAGGCTCAATCTCAGGAAAACATAAGAGTTTCAAGAGAACAAATTAAGGAATCAACTAATATTGCCTTAAAACAAATTAATTCTAATAATCGACAAAATTGGATTATTGAGACTAGAAATACCATTACTGAGTTAACAGCACAAGTAAATTTGATGAATATTGAATTTCAAGAAAAAATTATTAATCTTGAAAGGCAAAAAGAAATACATGTCAAAATCACATTTAATAAAAATAAGCTTATTTTACTCCTTAAACCAGACTTAGAATCTCATAAGAAGCTTAGGGATTCTTTATATGAACTAATAAATATATTGGATTTACATTTAAGAAATAGTAGAAATAATAATGACCCAAATTCAAAAGTTGGATTCATAGCCTATGACAACGGTGATTTTATGGAAAAAACCAATACTGTTTTAGAAAACGGAAGGATTCTTCTTTATGAGGAATGGGGCAAGATTCAAGATTGAAATTTCTACTCTCTTGAATCACTCACCAAACCACTTCTGAAGCTCCTCATTTTTGTAGTAGGTTCCGTCTGCATCAGAGTATGTGAAACGCTCTTCAAATTCCTCAAGAGTCATTCCCTCACCAGTTGCCTTGACTGAATATCTGGCTCCAACGTTATCCTCACTGTTTGTTCTCAATATTTTACTGAATAACTCATGGGCGTCAGCTATTTTTCCTTCACCCCAAAGTCTATTGGCTTCAAAGAACAGTCCACGAATAAGCGGTCTGTTTTCTTGCCAGCCCCAAAGAACAACCTTGTTAAAGATATTCTCCTTTTCAGCAATTCGATTGCATGCACCAGCCCACTTTTCAAGTAACTCAACTCGTAGCTCAGAAAGTTCCTTATCTAATTTTGTTCTATTGAGCATGCCAACGGCATATTCGTATGAAGGAAGAAAATCTGGAGAACGTTCTATTTGGCTAACCAAATATTGAAGAACCATATTGAACCGACCCTTATCTTGAATGAGTTCTGGCTGGTAGTCGCATTCGTCCATTAGGTCATCAAAATGACTAAAGTCCTTGCTACTTATGTATTTTTCTTCATCATAAACGTATTCTTCAACTTTCATTGTGCTTAGTGTTATAATTTGCAAATTTAATTAATCAACTTGAATTCTCATAAAAAAAAGTGTCCTTTTGTACATGACGTTAAAACTCGAATTTTGCTCAAACAATACAAAATTATGAGTACAAAAATTAATATTAATCTGTTGGTTATGGTATTTCCAAGCAGAAGAAAAAACAAAAAGAAGGTTAAAAACCGCAAAGGAATATTTAAATCAATTTTGACTTGGATATGTCATTTTTTCTAAATAACTTTGCTCAAGTGGGTATGCAATTTGGGAGTGAGCACAAAACTTGCTTTTTATTTGAAAATATAGCACTCTAATCAAACAATCATAATATCTTAATCATCCTTAAAGAATATAAACATGAATACCAAATATAAAGATGTATCTTCAGCTGATTTGAAGGCAATTTACGATTTTACTGAAGTAGAAATAGCAAAAAAATCAAAAACTCTATATCCAAATGGAGAAAGTTCTCAGCAATTGAAAGAGCTAAAAGAAGTTAACTCTAATATTTATGATGAACTATTAAATAGGTCTTTG
>CAZHLZ010000144.1:0-8629 GCA_964532475.1 uncultured Chitinophaga sp. | reverse complement strand
CGACTTTAGACACGCAAGATTACATGAAAACGATTGTTTTGGCTTGTGTGGGTGCTGTTGTAAGTTTTACTGTAAGTTTGTTTTTAAAATGGGTTTGGAAGATGCTTCGAGAACCTCAGCATAAAAAATAAGTTCTTTGAAATAGATTAATTGTGAAACGCCATTCGAAAGAGTGGCATTTTTTTTGTATTGTTTTTTTATTAGATTTGTAAAAAAATACACTATGATTTTAAGAAGCACTATCCTTGTATTAATAATAACTTCATTTTGCATGACAGGACTGTCCCAGCAAAAAAAAACCTATGGACCAAAAACAATTTCACAATGGACTTTTGAGAAATTTCCATTACATTATTCAGTTACACCAACAAAAACTTTTTCTGATAAGAATGTTAAAACTAAAAAATTGGAGGTTTATTATGAAGTAAATAATCTTGGTCAGGATAACGGCTTAAGACTCATAATGAGAGCTGATGGAATAAATCCAAGTAGCGCTACTTACACATATAAAGGACAAATTGTTTATATGGTTTCTTTTTTTCCAGGAAGTAAAACAGCTGAATCAATTACTTCTTATAATCAAGAAGGTCAACTTGATGGCTATAAGGTTTGGAGAGAATTAAAAACCTCTGGAGGGTATACTGAAAAAATCGAAAAGTTTCAAGATGGTTTTTTGGTTGAAGTTAATGGTGTAAAACAAGCTGCATTTGCAATGAATTTTAAGGACAGTTTGTTAAATGGCAGGTTTAAATTTGAACATGGATATGGAGATTTAATTGAGGGAGAAGCTATTGATGGTAAATTAAAATATGTAAAAAGAACAAGAGATGGTCTAATTTTAAATGAAATTATTTTCGGTGCCGATAGTGTTAAAGTAAGAAAAGCAGATCAATATTATGATAAAGGAATAATTAAATACTATACTTATATTTTGGATAAAATACCTGTCTTAACAAATTCTAAATCAGTATATTCAAAGAATGAAAACCCTAATCTTATTTATTACTTGATTGAATACAACACTTTCGAAATTACTATAATTGAAGATAAATTAATTCGATATTAACTTTTAATGCATTTATTTTAACAAATGAAATTAAAAGACTCAGAAAAAAAAGATTAAACTAAAATATTATGAATCCAATAGAATTTATTGAAAATTATTTCAAAGAAGGTAAAGAAAATGGTTGGTTAGGTGAGACTCCCAGTGGACATGATAAAATTAAAGATGGATTTAGACCTCTTATTCTTAACAATGTTGATGTTTCAAATTTAGACCTTTCAAATATGAGGTTTCCGTTATTAATTGCAGAAAATTGTAATTTTAATAACGCAAATCTTCAAAATATATTTGTTGGTGATAATTCGATAATTAAAAATTCAAAATTTTTTAATGCTAATTTATCAAATGCACTTGTAAAATATGTTGATTTCACTGGAAGCGATTTTAAAGAAGCAAACTTACATAAAATTTTGCTAGATTGCTCTGATTTTAGTCATGCCAACTTTGAAAGTGTAAACCTGCAAGAGACAGATATTCAACGTATTAAATTTCATAATTTTAATTTTGACAAATCTGATTTTAGAAAAGCAACATTGCATCTCACTGATTTCACAAATTCAAATCTTTCTAATACTAATTTTTCAGAAACTCATGTAAGTGGAGTGATTTTAAAGGCAACTAACTTATCAAATGCAAATTTTTCAGGAGCAATTTTTGATGGAGTTAAGTTTGATGAAACTGTAGATTTAAGTAATACTAATTTTGAAAATTGTAGAATGCGTGATTGCAGTTTTAATGGTGCTGATTTCAGAAAAGCAAAAATATCAGGAATAAGAGGTACAAAAAATATCCTTAAAGGAGCAAAGCTCACTTTTAGCCAAAGATTTTTGTAGACCCCAACAAATAACTTGCTAATTCTTATTTTTCTCTTTAAATTTGTTGTTTAAATAAATGAAAATAAAATCACTAATTAAAAACATTTTTTAAGTAGTTGAAATTTAATTATAAATTTGTAAAATCAATTTTAATTGATGTAACAAACCCAAATTTTTAAGTCTATGAAAACTTTTTTCTATTTATTTTCACTCACATTTATATTTTTTGGATGTTCAGATTCAAAAGAAAAAAATCTCAAAACTGTTGAACTTAAAAAAAACACGGATAAAGTAGTTAAATCTCCAAATAGTAAATATGATTTTGTGGTTGAAAATTCTTGTGGATTCGATCGCTCGATGATCAATGAAAAAGTATATTCTTTTAATTCTGATTTAGATGCTGATAATGCATTAAACGATATAATGAAATTAACAGGGTTGCCAGCAAATTTTGAAATTAGAGCCGCATCAGTTGATAATGCTTGTGCTGTTATTAAATGTGATGATAAAGGAAATTGTGATCGATTTATTCTTTACAATCAAGAATTTATGGAAAAAGTTAAAGATCAAACTTCGACCCATTTCTCTGAGTTAGCTATTCTTGCTCACGAAATTGCACATCATTTATCAGGACATACCTTATCTAATCAAGGTAGTAGTTATGATATGGAATTAGAAGCTGATAAATTTGCTGGATTTATATTATATAAGCTAGGGGCAAATATAGAAGAATCAAAAAGAGCATATTCATCCCTGGGAGAAAGAGGTAGTTTGACACATCCACCAAAAAAAGCAAGAGTTGCAGCTTTAACCAATGGTTGGTATGATGCAAAAAGAAATGGTGAAAAGGTTGTGGTAATAAACTCAGAAAATAAAAAAACTAATACTGCAACATTAAAATCAAACAACAATTCGACGAACACAAAAACACAACAATCAAAAAATGATAGATGGTTCATTTACCATAGAATGTGTACAAAAAATGGGAAATTCTATGTTTCAGAAGGAGAGGAAACATCTTTTTGTACGGGTTGTCACAGTGAGTATTACATGAGATGGACAGGAGGCACTGACATTCTAACAGGAAAACCTAGTGTGTTTGATTATAAGGAAACAGAACGTTCAAATGTTGAAAAGCTTCGTCCGAATACATTTGACGATTTATAATATTCTACCTCACCAAATTCCTCGCAACTTCACTTTTGATCTTTTTCAAAGCTGAAACCAAATTTTAAAAATGTAAGTCTTTTTCATTGTAAAAATTCAATAAATCCAGTGCGTTTTGAAAAACTTCTGGATTTTTACTTTTTCAAAAATAATTCTTGTACAATGTTAAATATTTCTTTGATTCTAATAAATTCATTTTTTTAAAGTACTAATAATCAATGGTCTAAAAAATATATTTAAAAAACATTTCTTTCAGGTTGCATACTCCAAATTCAAAAGATAGATTTGTCAAAAAGTTTTTATGCTTAATTCAAATCAAGATACTAGTTCCAATATTAAATCAGCTATCTCAGTCCAAGACTTAGTCAATAAGTCTTTTGAAAAAAAACTTTCGGGAGATTTGTCGACAAAAAGTATACCTACAGGATTTTCAAAATTAGATAAAATATCAGGTGGGTTTTATCTTGGTGAACTGATTGTTTTTGGTGGTCGTCCAGGAATGGGTACAACTCAATTCATGGTGAATTTGGCATTAAATATATCGAAAATTAATCCAGTGATATTTTTTACATATGATCTTACTCCCTACTCTTTAAATCAGCGAATTGTGTCATGTGTTTCGAAAATTCCACTTTATAAATTGTTTGAACATGATGTAGAATCAGCTTTGAAAAAATTTCAAGAGGTAAAAGATGAGCTAGAAAATCATAAGTTACATATAATTGATAGTGGGCATGAAAATCTTAATCAATTTGAGGAAATATGTCGAAATCAAATAGTTTCAAACGACATCAAAGTGATTTTTGTGGATGATTTACAATTAATGGCAAGTGCAAAAAGTGCGAATAAAAGAAGCCGAGAAATCTATTTAATTAGTAGGAAACTTAAAGGTATAGCTAGAGATTTGAATATTTTATTGATTGTTTCAAGTCAAGTAAGTAGAAATGTTGAAAAACGTGGAGGAGACAGAAGACCTTATTTAAATGATTTGCTAGAAGCAGAATGTTTAGAATCTTTGTCTGATAAAGTTATTTTTAATTATAGACCAGAATATTATGGCTTTTTAATGGATGAAAATTGCGATTCAAATGAGAATTTAATGGAATTAGATATTGCTAAAAACAACAATGGCTTAACAAATACAATAAAAATATTTAGGGATGATTATTTTACCTATTTTAGCGAAGAAAAGATTGTTTCAAAACGCTTTGATAAAGCATTTGAACTGATTAAAAGTTTAGAAAAAAAATAAGATGCATTTAATAGTTAAAAAAGAAAGGACTTTTTTTTGTAACATCAAATGAAATAACAATTTAATAAACAAATAATGAGTAGAGGAGAAAATAAATATTTTGAGGAACTACTTAGTTCAATTGGAGATAATCAATATGTAGGTTTAGGAAATCCAAACGCTAAAATCTTATTCATAGGTAAAGAAGCTGGTATTCAAATTGGTAGTGAAAATTTTCATGGAAGTCCTAATTCATGGAAAAGCAAGAACTTTAATTATTCAAATCGATATGTGCCAGAAGAATCGAGAATTAAAAACTATAATCACACATGGCAAAGAAATCAAAAGCTTTATGAAAACATTCTATCATTAGTCGGATTCCCTATTGACAAGAGCGACAAGTATGAAATTACTTTCGTAGAAAAGGTTTTTACCACCGAATTGAGTAATTTACATGCGCCAAATACCATTGACGCTAAAAGACAGGTTAATTTTATAGAAGAACTTTCCAAAAGAAAAGAAGTTTTTTTTAAAAGTAATTTCATCAATCAATTTCCCATTGTTGTAATTTTTGCAAGTGATAAAAAATATATCGAAACTTATTCTGGAGAAGTTTCTGAATTATTTGGCGTAAAATTTGAAAAAATACATGATGAATTAGCCAAGGATAAGATTAGAATATACTATTCAGAAAATACAAATTTGAATTTACCTAAAATTGTAATTCATACAAGGCAGCTTACCAATAGAATTACAAATGAATTGATTCCAAACTTAAGCGTAATTATTGCTGACTTTATAAAAAAACATTCAATTAGTATCTAATCAAATTGATTTAAACCAAATATAATAAGCCCTAGTCCACGACCAGGGCTTTTCCATTACTTCACCAAATCTCTTGCTACCTCTCTTTTAATCTTTTTCAAAGTTGTAGCTAAATCCTGAAAATGGTGATCTTTTTCGTTAACCGTTTTCAGTAAAATCAATGATTTTTGAAAAAGTTCGGGTTTTGTTTGACATTTCAGAAATGAATCGCGTACTAGGTTTAACAATTCCTTTTTGCGAATATACAAAATTACGGAACCGATTAGGTGCTGCCTAAATCTGTGACTTTGCCACAAAGCAAAACAAATCCAGTACAAGCTTTCTTTTTGTTCTTCTGAATCGCACTCAATTACAAAACAATTTGGACAAGCTTCATCCAAAGGTTTTCCAGAATTTAATCCTTTATTCAAAACAAAGAAATGAATCCCAGCGTATTTTTTCGCCGGGTTAAATGATTGCAAACTAAAACTCGAATTCATAGCTATCATTTTTTTGAATTAATGCGTTCAATCTTCTTTTGGCAAATGCTCTCAAATTGAGATACATTGTTCTCAAATTTCCTGGTTCGATACTCTGTAATTCGGTTTCAAAAAAGGCAATTTCTGTTTGCAATTGGAATCCATCCATTCTCGTCATGATGGACTTTGCAACTGCTGGGTTAATTGTTGTGTACATATATTATGGGCTTTAAAAATTAAGCTTCTAGCGCTTCGCGCCCATAATTAATTCCAAAAGAAAACAGAGAAAAAAAACGACATAAATGCCGAAAAAAAAGAAAAAAAGAAAGCAATTTTGTCAGTGCTGGAATAAGTGAATGCAAGCTTTTTTACAAAAAACTACTACCCGACTTTATGAGAAGATTGGTAGATTAATGAATTATTAGATTGAGGGAGGAATTGCGGTATAAACGAAAAATTGAGGGTGGAGAATTTTTTGTAAAAACCCGCAGGGCTTGAACTTGCAGAAACGTAATGGAGGCACTAAATTTGCTGCCATTTTTTTATTTCTATCCTAAAATCATCAAGTTAAAAGATGAATTTGAAATTAAAACCACTTTAATACATTACTTTTGTGCCCCCATGAGCAACTTTAGTATAGAATTTGTACGTTATCAAGGAATCAAGATTGATTATCATTTTTCGTATATGGTATTGTTCGAAAATCTTGGAACTAATGAATCAATTTATCAAGTTTGTGATGGTTTTGAAACTATCGGAATCAAAAACCTTAATGGAATCCCATTTTTAGTAAAAGCTAATGGAATGGAAATAAATCTTCAAAAATTATTAGCTGAAAGCAGTAATTAATCTCTTAAAATAAAAGGGGGTATGACAGCCTTGAGCCAATGCGACGTGGAACTAGCATGTGTGCAGGAAATGGAATGAAGCAAAGTAATGAAATGGATTTGCTTCATGGAATTGTGTGTGCGACGCCGTTTGCGAGTTAGCCCCAAGTGGGATATGAAAAGCAAGTGCCAACTTGCGGGAATGACCTATGCTGAAAGCACAAGGGTTAGGCGTGTCTTTTTGTTGGATAGGGATAAGAAACAGTGCTTTGCAATTCATTAGGTTTACCGGTTGAACGCAAAGCTCTGTTTGTGTGTTGCAGAAAATTGACTAAACGCAATGTTGCAGCTGAAGGGAGTTTACGGACGAAAGTAGCATAAATGAAGTGCAGTGAATTTTGCAAAGGACTACAAAAAGCATGACAAACCCGTAGCTTGGGGCGATAGCAGGCGAGCCAGACAATAAGCAACGGTGGACACCCAGTTAAAAAATGCGATAGCAACCGTTGAAAAAACGGGTCTGGGTGGACAAAGTAGTTGCGAGTGAGGAACATTGAGGACGTAACAAAAAAAGCTAATGGAAAACCGTTATGAGGAATTCTGACGAATAGGTTTGTATTGATGTTTGCAAGGGCTACTTCGACTTCGCTAAGTAGCCTGCGGATTAGCAAAGGAGATGTAGCTTTGTATTACCCTTGCAAACAAACTTTATTTTGTGAAAGGAGGAAATGGACGAACACATTATTTCCCCCTTTTAAAATCCGAGAATTAATTGTTTAACGATGAACTTTATTGATAAGAGGATTGTGTTTCTACTTTGGGAACGATAAACTAAAAAAAATGAAAATTGAAAAGAAAATCTCAAGCAAGTGAAATAGCTAAACTGAAAATGTTATTTGGGGAAAAGAATCTCAATAAGCTATTTGTCTTGGCTACTGCAATCGTAATTCGAAGCGATAATCTCAAAACGAAACGGTTTTATTTAAGAACTGCAGTCCACATTTTTCTTGTGGCCGCAGTTTGTAAGAAATCTGTTTCGTTTACTGCTCGGTTGGAAATGGAAAGCTTTTTGAACTGCAATGAAGTTTTTACAGAATTTGAAAAGCAGACTTATGCTCTTTCAAATTGCAGAAAAAACAAAATTACAGTAGAAAACTTGGAAGAGAAGACCGATTAAGCAGCCAAAAAATCCATAATTAGATTGGTAATTTAATCTTATTTTCAGGTAGTTTTATACCAAGTTTGAAAAACCTCAAATATTTTCTATCTTCTTCAAACCCTGATTCAAATTCTTGAATAAATGATTTTTCTTCTAGATCTTGATTAGGATAAATAATAAGACAGTCTATTATTTCGTGCGAATCGTCTAAACCAAGTTCTTTATAAATTGATTTCAGACGAGCATAACCACTTACTTGTCTAGCATCATCCAATTTTAAACTTTCGAATAAATAATTTGGTTTATACTTAGCGTCAATAATCATTTTTAGCGAGTTATCGTTTGCATTGATTAAATAATCAGGTTCCAAACCATGGAACTTTTTATGATATATAACTTCTCCTTTTGATGGAAATTTCTCTCTTAATTTTTTAAATACATACATTTCAAATAATTTGGACATATCAATCCAAAATGGAGGTGTTTTGTATTTGTTCGTGCTTGTTTGAGAAATTGTGAATCCGTAACGCTTTAAAATAATTTCAGCTAGTTTTAATGCTTTTTGATATTCTTTAAATAATGCATTTGGTTTAATACCATAAACTTGCTTAATTTCAATGTCACTGCTTACTGTTTCAAATGCTGGCCGACAATAATTAAATAGTTGCTTCAAGTCTGCTGTATTGAAACCTTTTAAATTTTTTATTATTGATTCTGTAAAAATTAATGCTTTTTTAATCAGTTGATTTTCCAATGAATTATAGCCAAATTCCTCATACTTACAGATATTGAATGTCATTTTTTGTTTTGGGTGATTGCGTTTAATTGTCTCGTTAACCAATACTTTTCCCTTCACACGAGCATTTAGGTTTTTAACTACAGGATAATAGGATTTTTTCAATCCCTTTCGGACAATTTGCTTAACCAATGACAAAAATTCCATTAATAATAACGGAGTGAGCATGTCTTCTTTTTGTTCTATTTCTATGAATGGCTTATTAAAATCTATTGTATAAAGGTTATCTAGATGTTTGACATTCTCTTGGTCTTGAAGTGCTGAAAACAACATGGACAAGTAGTCTAT
>CAZHLZ010000143.1:0-8677 GCA_964532475.1 uncultured Chitinophaga sp. | reverse complement strand
TGCACTTAAAATACTGAAAATTAATTATTTGTTGTTTTTCAGCAGACCCTAATTAGGGTCTTCAGAAAACTTTAACAGAAAGGCATGTTTTAAGAAAAATCAAACATTTTTGCGCAAAAAAAATGGCTACAGAAAAATTCCATAGCCACATTAAATCTAAATTTTATTCTTTATTTTACGCTGACTGCATTCAACATGGCGTCTACAAGATTTTCTTGCATGTCACCATACTTATTTGTGTAGTCTGCAGAAGCACGTTTGATTACTTCAAAAGCTTCTTCCTTTCCATAAACATGTGTAATCTCAACATTTTTTGCGGCTCCATCCAAATCTTTGTAAGTTAAAAAGAAATGACGCACACGATCAATAACCATTTTAGGCATTTCAGAAATATCTTCCATGTTACCATAAGCTTGGTCACCTTTTAATACAGCGATAATTTTGTCATCTGCTTCGCCACCATCCAACATTCTAAAACCACCTAAAACTTTCGCTTCGCACAAAATATTCGTATGATTGAAGGAACGCTCGCTCAATACACAAATATCCAAAGGATCACAATCTCCTACAATATTTGTTCTACCTGTTTTCTCGTTTGCAAAAGCGGCAACTTGCTCATCACAATAAGTTTTTGGTACAAAACCATACAAACACGGCATGTGATTCGATAATTTTTGAGGACGATCCACCATGATGTGACCGCTACTTTTGTCAATTTCATATTTAATCGCATCAGAAGGAACAATTTCAATGTATGCATTCACAATGGCTGGTGCTTTTTCTCCAACTTCAATACCATGCCAAGGATGAGCAACAAAATTTTTGCTCATTAAATCTATTATTTTTTTAATTTCTTCTTTCATTTTCTATATGTTTGTAATTGAAAATCAATCTGTTAACTAATTGTATTAGCAATTAGTGAGGGCAAATTTACTAAAAAAGGGATAAGTTTTAACCTCCAATTGAACAAAATTAAACAAGAGAATAGAATTCATAATGGTATTTTCTATTTTAATTAGCCACTTATCAAAAAATCAACTATTTCAAAAAATAATTTCCCTGAATATTTTTTCAATAAAATTACCTATTTTCGCACCCTATGCGCATTGCGATAAATACTCGATTTTTACTTCCCAAAAAAATGGAAGGCTTTGGCTGGTACACCTACGAAATTTCAAAAAGATTAGTCGAAAATCATCCAGAGCACGAGTTTTTCTTCTTTTTCGATCGGCCGTTTGATCAGAAATTCATCTTTGCCAAAAATGTTACTCCCATTGTACTTTTTCCGCCAGCAAGACATCCATTTTTATTTTACTGGTGGTTTAATTTTTCGGTAACGAAAGCACTAAAAAAGTATAAAATTGATCTTTTTTTCTCGCCAGATGGATACTTGTCTTTAAGAACAAATTTGCCTCAAATTGCGACCATTCACGATTTAAATTTTGAACATTTTCCGCAAGATATTCCAACAACACCAAGAAAATATCTGCAATCTTTTTTTCCAAAATTCGCACGAAAAGCACAAAAAATTATTACAGTTTCACATTATTCTAAAAATGATATCATTGAAAAATATGGTATTAATGCTGAGAAAATTTTTGTAACATGGAATGCTGCATCTAACAGTTTTAAGGTGTTAGATCATAAAAGTTGCCTAACCGTTAGAAACCAATATGTGTCTGGAAAAGAATACTTTATATTTGTTGGGTCCATCCATCCAAGAAAAAATGTTCAACGATTATTAGATGCTTTCTCTCTTTATAAAAAGAATAATATGGACGGATTTGATTTAGTGATAGTTGGGGAAAGTCTTTGGAAAAACAAATCAAATCCATTTACAATATCTGAAGAAATTAAACCCTTTATTCATTTCACAGGTCACTTACCTTTAGAGGAATTGGCAAATTTGATGGGAGCAGCCTCTTGTTTGACTTATGTGCCCTATTTTGAAGGTTTTGGAATTCCGCTGGTCGAAGCAATGCAATCAGGTGTTCCCATTATTTCTGGGAATTTAACTTCACTTCCAGAGGTGGTTGGTGATGCAGCAATTTTAGTAGATCCATATAATGTTCAAGAAATTGCCAACGCAATGGAAAAAATTTACTTAAATCCAGTTTTAAGAGCAGATTTAGCAGAAAAAGGCTTAAAAAGGAGCAAACTATTTTCTTGGGACAATGCCGCCGAAGAAGTTTGGAAAGAAATAATCTCAATTATTCAATAAATTTTTAGAACTTTGTTTCTTTTTTTTCGTAAGCAAAGATAATGAGAACAAAATATATAGATTTAATTGACCAAACCTTTGATTTTCCGCAAGATGAATTCAACTTGAAGGAGGATCGTTTGATTTTTCACGGAATTGATTTAATGAGATTAATTGAAGAATATGGAACTCCATTAAAATTCAATTATTTGCCACAGATTTCATTTAATATTCAACGTGCAAAAGGTTGGTTTCGTGAAGCAATGAATAACATGGGCTACACTGGAAATTACCATTATTCCTACTGCACAAAAAGTTCTCACTTTGCCTTTGTCTTAGATGAAGTATTAAAAAATGATGTCCATATCGAAACCTCATCTGCTTTTGATATTGATATCGTTCTCAATTTGTACAAAAAGAAGAAATTACAAGATGGGAAATTCGTTATTTGCAATGGATATAAACCACAAAAATACATCAATAATATTGCTAAATTACTTGAAAAAACAAATCTTGAAGTAATTCCAATTGTTGACAATACCCAAGAATTGCAAGATTTAATGGCGGCAACGAAAAAAGAATTTAATGTTGGAATTAGAATTGCATCGGAAGAAGAACCGAAATTTGAGTTTTATACCTCTAGACTAGGAATTCGTTACCGTGAAATTGTTCCCGTATATAAAGCAATGCTGCACGACAATCCGCAGGTTAAAGTCAAAATGTTGCATTTTTTCATCAATACAGGAATTAATGATACCGCCTATTATTGGAATGAACTCACAAAGTGTTTACGAATTTATTGCGATTTAAAAAAGGTGTGTCCTACGCTTGATTCATTAAATATTGGTGGAGGTTTTCCAATCAAAAAATCCTTGGCTTTTGATTACGATTACGCATACATGGTGAAGGAAATCATAACGCAAGTGCAACGAGTTTGTGCAGATAATGACATTCCAGAACCACATATTTTTACAGAATTTGGTTCTTTTACAGTAGGTGAAAGTGGTGGTGCAATTTTTAATATTTTGCATCAAAAACAACAAAATGACCGTGAAAAATGGAACATGATTGACTCTTCTTTCATGACCAATTTACCTGACACTTGGGCGATTAATCAGCGTTTTATTATGCTGCCTATAAATCGTTGGAACGATGATTATGAACGAATTTTATTAGGTGGACTAACGTGTGATAGCGATGATTATTACAACTCAGAGCAACACTCCAATGCAATTTATCTACCAAAGTTTAACAAGAACAAGCCCCTGTACATCGGATTTTTCAATACGGGAGCTTACCAAGAAACCATTGGTGGATATGGAGGTTTGAAACACTGCTTAATTCCTGAACCTAAACACATTTTGATAAAACGAGATGAAAATGGAAAAATTCAAACTGAATTATTTTCAGAGGAACAAACGGCCAATGATTACTTAAAAATCTTGGGCTATTAAGTTTAGTGTTTAATTTAAAGTCAATTGAAATGTTAAAGTTAGGATTTTTAATCACTTTTTTTGTTCACGTGGTAGTTTTATCGCAAGATACTTTATCATGCAAAACCGACTTACTATGGGACGCCAAGGGAAAATTTTATTATAAAAAATCAGACCCAACAAAGGAAAAGTATTCTGGTCCTGCTAAATGTTACCCACAAAAAGGAGTAGAAAACAGAGGAACATTATTAAATGGTAACTGGGAAGGAAAAGTTTTTGGGTATAAAGGAAATGTACTTTTAGGCTATTCCACCTTCAAAAATGGGTATTTTGATGGTCCAACAATAAAATATTTTCCATTGGAAGATGGACGCTTAATTCTAAAGGATTCTCTGTTTTATCTAAATGGTAAATTGAACTATTCTAAAGTTGTTTTTTTAAATAAGCTTAAAGATGGTATTGATTTTACGGATGAAGTAATTTATTCCAATGATACAGTTATTAGTAAAACTACAACTTACGATATTACTAACACACCCAATGAGCTTGTTATTAAACGAAAACTTAATGGTAAAAAAGAAGGTTTGCAAGAATCTTATTTTTTGATTGAAAACACCAATAAACAATTGGACAAGGAATGTTATTTGTATGAAATCTACAAAAACGGAATGCTTACTTATGAACGAAAATACGACGCTGGAATCTACGATAGTGAAAAATTTTATGAAAACGGGAAACTAATTCTAGTGAAAACATACTTTGCCCCAAATATTTTGGAAACTGAAACTCCCTTCCTCAACGGAAAAAAACATGGAGATGAAAAACACTATGAAGTAGACGGAACTTTAATTTCTGTAGACAAATATTTTAAAGGAAAATTAGTACAAAAATAATTGGTTTTTTATTTTTTATTGAGTAGTATTGTAGCATTAATAATACTTACACTATGAAAAGAATTTACCATTTAAGTACTTGTAATACCAATCAAAGGATATTAAAAAACTTAAATCCAGGAAAGGAGTTTGAATTAATTGACATCAAATCACAAAATATTGATGGAGAAACACTTGATTGGATAAAAGAAAAAGTTGGTTCCTACGAGGCTTTATTTTCCAGAAAGGCGATGAAATATCGCTCTATGGGTTTGGATAAGCGCATATTAAGTGAAGAAGAAATTAGGCAACTTATTTTAGATGAATACACCTTTTTAAAAAGACCATTTATTATTATTAATGAGGATGTATTTATTGGGAGTTCTAAAAATGAACTACTAAAAGCAGCTGAAAAGATGTAGTACAAAGAATTTTATCTCTTGAATTTAGAAATAATTAGTAATTCCAAAGGATTATAAAAATAATACTTGCTTGTAGCTACTTGCCTAAATTTTAAAATAACTAGTAAGTGCATACTAATGAACCTCTTTTTTTTAAAATTTAATCCAAAAAAGTGTGTTTTATGATTGATTTTTATATCTTTACCTACTTTTAATTTAAATTTTTATGAAAAAAACTCTTTTAGTTGTCAGTCTATTTTTATGCGCTCACATTACTTTTTCACAAGAAACAACTAAAAATGCTGAAAACAGTTCGTATGTTTTCACTAAAATAGCACATTTGGATGCTACTCCTGTTCAAAGTCAAGGTTATACTGGTACATGTTGGAGTTTTTCAGCTTTATCATTTTTTGAATCAGAATTAATCAGAAAAGGTAACAAAAATCCAGATGCCCTTTCTGAAATGTATGTGGTTAGAAAAGCTTATGAAGCAAAAGCAGAAAAATTTGTTAGATTGGATGGAAAAGGTAATTTTTCTGAAGGAGGAGCTTTTCACGATATTCCTTATGTAATCAAAAATTATGGAATTGTTCCAGCAGAAGTATATAAAGGATTAAATTATGGATCACAAGATCATGACCATAGTGAAATGTACGCCATGCTGAATGGTGCGGTTGAAGGTTTAATGAAACACGTGAAAGAAGCAGACGGAGGTGGAATTTCATCTGCGTGGAAAAATGCTTTGGCAGGAATTTTAAATGCTTATTTAGGTGGAGATCCAGTTTCATTTGATTTTAAAGGAAAAAATTACAATCCTAAATCTTACGCAGAATCTTTGAAATTAAACATGGATGATTATGTTTCTTTGACTTCATTTACAAACCATGAAATGTACAATTTATGCTATTTGGCAATTCCAGACAACTGGGCGTGGGGAACAAGTTACAACGTTGCTTTACCAGATTTGATGACAACGGTTGAGTATGCTTTGAAAAATGGATATACACTTGCTTGGGGTGCAGACGTTTCAGAAAAAGGATTCAGTTTCAAAAATGGCTTAGCAATTGTTCCAGAGGATCTTTCTACTATCCAAATTGCTGGAAGAGACAATAAAAACTTCTCAAATGCAGGTGCAGACAAAAGTTCAAATGCGTTTTTAACTCCAACCAAAGAAATTAAAGTAAGTCCTGAAATGCGTCAAGAAGGTTATGACAATAAGTCAACAACTGATGATCATGGAATGCACATTACTGGTTTGTACAAGGACCAGAATGGAACTCGTTATTTGTTGGTAAAAAACTCATGGGGAACAGGAAATTATCCTGCAGGATATTTATATGTTTCCGAGCATTATTTCAATTTAAAGACGATAAATATTTATTTACATAAAGAAGGAGTACCAGCAGATTTACGTAAAAAATTAAAACTATAAATAATAAACTTTTAATTCAATTTTTGAGTTTAGTTAAACTATAAGTTATGGAACGATTAACTCCAGCTGAAGAACAAGTAATGTTGAAATTATGGTCCCTTGAAAAAGGATCTATTCATGCTATTTTAGAACTTTACGAGGAGCCAAAACCAGCTTACAACACAACCTCTACTATTGTACGGATTCTTGAAAAGAAAAAATTTATTAAGCACCGACCTCATGGAAAAGGCTTTATTTATTTCCCCCGCATTCCAAGAGAAAAGTATAGAGAATATTTGGCCGAATATTTACTAAAAAATTACTTCGAAGGGGATAGAAAGGAAATTATTTCCTATTATAATAGTACTTCCACTTTAAATGATTTGTTGTAGTTTTTTTCTTTTTCTCAACCGTTTTTAGTAAGCTATTAAGCTGAGAGCTGTTTTAATAACGGAATGAAGTTCATTGCAATCTGAAAAGGCTTACATTTGTTGAGATAAATTCCTTTTACTATTGAAAAGTTTAGGATGTTAAGTTTGTGTTAAAAATATTTCAAGTATCAAAAGTTTGCCTAACTTTGAGTTATAAAATTGTAAAACATAAAAAAAAATAAAAATGAAAACAGTTATTTTATCTTTAGTAATGTTAGTAGGTTCTGTATTTATCTCTAACAATGTTTCTGCTCAAGTTGAAAGTGGAGCAAAAATTGACTTTGAAAAAGAAGTTCACGATTATGGAAAAGTTAAATATGGTGCTAATGGTACTTGTACTTTTGAATTTAAAAACACAGGAAACGCGCCTTTGATTATTTCAAAAGCAACAGGATCTTGTGGTTGTACAGTTCCATCTTGGCCAAAAGAGCCAATCGCTCCAGGAGCAAAAGCTGAAATTACCGTGAAATATGATACAAAAAGACCTGGTCCTATTTCTAAAAGTGTAACTATTACTTCAAACGCTGTAAACGAACCAAGTAAAGTTATCAGAATTAAAGGAGAAGTTGGTGCTGCACCTGAAGGAACTACACCTACAAATAATTCTGGTCCAGGAAATAACTAAGAAAATTTTATCCTAGATATATAAATTCCGCAAAGCAAAATTTGCGGAATTTTTTTTGTCCCATTTTTCAAAATTTAAGTTTAACTTTGAACTTTAAAATTAGTTATGAATTTAAAAACGACATTTGGAATATTGCGCCTAACGGCAATACTTGAAGGGATTTCATATTTACTTTTCGCATTAACAATGCCCTTGAAATACATGTACGGAATTGGAATGCCAAATAAGATCGTTGGAATGATTCATGGCGTTTTATTCATCGCTTATGTGCTGTTCGTTTTTATTGAAAGTCAAGAGAAAAAATGGAAATTAATTGACAAATTTTGGTCATATTTAGCTTCATTGTTGCCATTTGCTACATTTATTGTGGATAAAAAAATCTTTTTAAAATACCAAAAATAAATTCTTTCATCAATGAAATTTGGAGCAATCGATATCGGAACAAATGCAGCAAGATTGCTGGTTGGTGAGATTAATAAGGAAGGTGAACATTCTTACGTAAAAAAAATCTCATACACTCGAATTCCTCTGAGATTAGGAGAAGAAGTGTTTGACAAAGGTGAAATTTCGGCGAATAAGTTGGATAACTTTGTCAAAACAATTAAGGCGTTTAAATTGATTTCCGAGATTTTCAAAGTAAAACAGTTGAGAGCTTGTGCTACTTCAGCAATGCGAGAAGCTTCTAACAGAGAAGAGGTAATCGAAAAAATTTTAAAAGAAACAGGAGTTGAAATTGAGATTATTTCCGGAGACGAAGAGGCAAGGTTAATTTTTGGTACATTTTTTCTGTTAGATTTTGATAAAACAACCTCCTTCCTAGTAATTGATGTTGGCGGAGGAAGCACGGAAATTAGTGTTTTTGAAGGCGGCGAAAAAGTTGCTGCAAAATCTTTTGAACTTGGAACAATCCGTTTGTTAAAAGAGAAAACAGATAAGAGAATTTGGAAACAACTAAACACTTGGGTCGAAGAAAATGTTGATTTGACAAGCTTGCATCAAGTTTATGCAACAGGCGGAAACATCAATAAAGTTCATAAAATTTTAGGTTGCCAGCAGGATGAATTATTATCTCTGCGAAAAATGAATAAACTTCGTGAAGACTTGGCAGCATTGAGTTTAGAAGAAAGAATAGATAAGTTTCAATTAAAACCAGACAGAGCCGATGTAATCATTCCTGCCATTGATATTTACGCATTTATTCTCAAAAAAATCAAAGTAAATCAATTTTATGTTCCTAAAATTGGACTTTCAGACGGAATGATTTATGATTTACACTTAAAAGAAATCGCTAAAGAAGAAAAATA
>CAZHLZ010000142.1:0-8711 GCA_964532475.1 uncultured Chitinophaga sp. | reverse complement strand
GCATCGACCAAAGGATATCCAGTTTTACCTTCACACCATAATTGAAATAATTTCTCATCATTTTCCCAAACAATATTATCGTATTGTTTTTTGAAGGAATTTTCTGCCGAATGGGGAAAATGATACATAATCATTTGGTAGAAATCCCGCCAAATCAGTTCATTCAAATAAGTTTGGTTCAAATTCATTGTATTTCTCGCCAAGTAACGAATGCTTATGGTTCCGAATCGAAGGGCCAAACTCATTCTACTGGTTCCATTTATATTTGGAAAATCTCTTGTCTCATTGTATTTTGAAATCAATGAGTTATTTATTTCTAAAGCAGGAAAATTATTTTTTCTTTCGTTTTTAAATCCCATTTTCTCTAAAGAAATTAAATTTTCTTTTTCAGAAAACGGTGCCAGATTTGTTGCGTATTTCTCTGTTGGATAAGCTTTTAGGTAAAATTCATTCAACTTTTCCTTCCAACGGCGACTGTAAGGTGTAAAAACAGTGTAAGGAGAATTATCTGCCTTTAAAACTTCATTTTTTTCAAAAATTACATGATCTTTTTTAGCAATAAAATTTACATTTCTAGCTTGCAAGATTTCGTAAATTGATTTGTCTCTTGAAATTGCGTAAGGTTCATAATCCTTATTTGTATAAAGCGTACTTGCTTGAAAATCAGAGCAAATTTTCGGAATTAAGTCAATCGGATTTCCAAAGTAAACTTTCAAGTCAGAATGGAAACTTTGGTATGTTAACTTTAATTTTTCAATTTCCTGATGAATGTAAATTACACGTTGATCAACAGAGGGTAATTTTAACAAGATTTCAGAATCAAAAATAAAAATTGGAATAACTCTATTTGACGTTTTTAGTGCATAAAAAAGTCCAGCATTATCTTCAAAACGTAAATCCCTGCGATGCCAAAAGATGGAAACACTCATTTAATTGCCATTAAAATAAACGCTATTTCTATCAGTTTCCCATAAACGAATTTCAATTCCGTACTTACTATCCAAACGACTTCGAAGTTTATTCCAAATCACAAAAGCAATATTTTCAGCTGTTGGGTTTAAGTTTTTAAACTCTTCGCAGTCTAAATTTAAATTTCGGTGGTCAAATGGTTCGGAAACCTCTTCTTTAATGATATCACTGAGGATTTTTAAGTCTATGACGTAGCCAGAAATTGCATCAATTTCACCTTCAATCCACACTTCCAATACATAATTATGTCCATGGAAATTGTCATTATTACACAGTCCAAACAATTTTTTATTTTCTTCGATACTTAATGAAGGATTGTTTAATCGGTGTGCAGCATTAAAAGTTTCTCTTCTTACAACCTTCATATTTTTTGTTTTTCGAAATGAAATGATTTGAGGTGCTCATTGACAATCAATTTGAACCAATAGGTATAATTTGTAGGATTTAAAAGTAGATCATTTCTTAAACGAGCTAAACTCATCCATTTGTAATCAGACACCTCTTCTGGATTTGGTGAAATTTCTGAATTATATTCCCCTATGAAAACATGATCGTATTCATGTTCAATAAGTTCGTTCTCTAAATCAGTTTTATAAATGAATTTATACGCGAATTGCAAGTTACAATCAAAACCCATTTCTTCTTGCAAACGTCTATGAATTGCATCTTCAACTGCTTCTCCTTTCCGAGGATGAGAGCAGCATGTATTGGTCCATAAACCAGAAGAATGGTATTTGTTTTCTGCGCGTTTATGAATCAACAATTCACCATTTTTGTTAAAAATCAAAATAGAAAATGCGCGGTGTAATAAACCTTTTTGATGCGTTTCTAACTTGGGCATGAATCCAAGTTCATTGTCATTTTCGTCTACTAATATGATTTCTTCTTCCAGCATTTAAAGCAGATTTAAATTATGTCTCAAGTAAGAAGTCAAAAATAAGGAATATTTTTTATTATTTGGAATTCGAATTCGTTCGTTCAAAATAACTTCAGCACGTGTACTTTTAATTTTTTGAAATAACTTATAATAATAAATATATGCCATATAAACCCCAAAACGAGCATCTTTAGGTAACATTTTAATTCCTTCATAACCTGCTTTAAAATCTATTTCTATATCTTGTTCTATTTCTTTTTTCACGGTTGAATTAAATTCATTCAAATCAATTCCTGGAAAATAAGTTCGTCCTAATTCATGGTAATCTGCTTTCAAATCGCGCAAAAAATTTATTTTTTGAAATGCTGAGCCCAATTTCATCGCTGGAGCTTTTAGTCGCTGATATTCTGCTTCATCTCCTTTTACAAAAATTTTCAAACACATTAATCCAACTACTTCCGCAGAACCTAAAATGTATTCCTCGTATTTATTTTTGTCGTATTCTCTTTTCTCCAAGTCCATTTCCATAGAACGTAGGAAAGTTTTTACTAAATCCAAATCAATATTGTACTTATTTACAGCCCATTGAAAAGAATTCAATATTGGATTTAACGAGATTCCTTTTTCGATTGCCTCAAAAGTTTGACGTTTGAAGTCGGCAAGTAGTTCATCTTTGTCAAAACCGTGGAAAGAATCAACAATCTCATCCGCGAAACGAACGAAACCATATATTCCATAAATTGGCTTGTGTAATTCTTTTTGTAAAAAACTAATACCTAAAGAAAAAGAAGTACTGTATCTATTGGTGGTAAGCATACTCATTTCATGAGATAAAGTGTCAAATATTTTCTTCATAGACTTATTTTTTAATTTGTTTTAAAACTTCTTTTGCTACTACTTCACCTGAAATGATTGATGGCGGAAGTCCTGGGCCAGGAACGGTTAATTGTCCCGTAAAATAGAAATTTTGAATAGTTTTATGTTTTAAGCTTGGTTTCAATTTTGCAGTTTGCATCAAGGTATTTGCTAATCCGTAAGCATTTCCTTTGTATGCGTGGTAATCGTTTTTGAAATCATCGATACAATATGATTTTTGGTAAACGATATTTTCTTTGAATTTCGTTTTTGTTTTTTGCTCAATGCGATTAATTAACACGTCAAAATACTCACTTCTTTTTTCCTCAGAATCCTTTAAATCTGGAGCTAATGGAACTAAAATGAATAAGTTTTCATGACCTTCAGGAGCTACAGTTTTATCCGTTTTTGATGGACAACAAACGTAAAATAATGGTTTTTTTGGCCAATCTGGCTTTTCGTAAATTTCCACAGCATGTGCATCGAAAGATTCGTCAAAGAATAAATTATGATGCAGTAAATTTGGAATTTCCTTATTTACACCCACATAAAATAGCAAACTTGATGGAGCCATTTTACGTTTATCCCAATATTCTTCGCTGTAATTTGAATTATTTTTTAATAATATTCGATCAGTATGATGGTAATCTGCGCCAGAAACGAAATAATCTGCTTCAAAATTTCCATTCTTTGTATGCAACTGACTAGCTTTCTTGTTGTGAATGTCAAAACCTGAAACTTCGTGATTAGTTTTTATTTTTACACCTTGTTCAATTGCGATTTTTTCAAATGCCTCGATGATTTTGAACATTCCTCCTTGGGGATACCAAGTTCCAAGTTCGATGTCGGCGTAATTCATTAAAGAATACAAAGCCGGAGTATCTTTAGGCATGGCGCCGAGAAACAAAATTGGAAATTCGAGTACTGATAAAATCTTAGGGTTTTTGAAATGTTTTCGGATGTATCCAGAAAATGAGTTTGTCAAGTGCATTTTGAATAAACCTTTTATGATTCGCATATCGGCAAATTCAAGCCAACTTAAACTTGGTTTGTGCACTAAGTCGTTGATTCCAACATCGTATTTGTATTTTGCTTCGTTTAAAAACTTTTTTAAAGGTACTGAACTTCCTTTTTCTAATTCTTCAAACCAAGCATAAAATTCTTCTAAACTTGCAGGTACATCAGAATGAGAATTATCATCCCAAAAAATTCTATAAGATGGACTTAGTCGTTTTAACTCGTAAAAATCGGAGGTTGTGTGACCAAATTTTTGATAGAAGCGTTCAAAAACGTCAGGCATCCAGTACCAACTTGGTCCCATATCAAAAACAAAACCATTGGTCTCAAATTGCCTTGCTCGACCACCAATCGTTTTGTTTTTTTCAAAAACGGTTACATCATGACCTGCTTGCGCTAAAAAGCTTGCACAAGATAATCCTGCCACACCAGTTCCTAATATATTTATCCTTTTACTCATATTAGTTTGCAAGGTAGTTAAAATCTGGCAAGTATTCCATTAATTTTTTACGAGCGATAAAAATTCTACTTTTAACGGTACCAATAGGGATATTAAGCTTATCCGCAATTTCTTGGTATTTGAATCCTTCAAAATGCATTTTAAAGGGTTTTTTGTACTCTTCGTCTAATTTTCCCATTTGTTTTTGCAAATCCAAACCTAACATATAATTTGATGGATTATCATGATTTTCTGTCGGGTTATTTAACAAATACAGCTCTTTTGAATTGTCGAAGATGGTACCACCTTTCACTTTTCTTCTGTATTGATTGATAAACACATTTCTCATGATGGTAAACACCCACGCCTTAAAGTTTGTTTGTGGCGTATATTGTGTTCTGTACTTTAAAGCCTTTAACAATGTCTCCTGTGTTAAATCTTCTGCATCCTCTAGGTTTCTTGTGTAGTTGAAAGCAAATGATTTTAAATATTGCTCTAAACTAATTAATGCATCGTTGAATTCTATTGTTGACATAATTAATTTTGTTTAATGAATTAATAAAAATGTTAAACAGTTTTGTTCAACAAAGTAACTCAAATATTAAACAAAAAACAAACTTTTTAACATTTATTTTCATTTTATTTTTTAAGTGTTTGAAAATAAGCGATTTAATTTTCAGGAATTTTTAAACTTTTGTTTAATCTTATATCGCTTGAAATAAAATTATTCACTTTTTTAATGAAAATTTTAGCCAAAAACAGATTGCGTGAATAAAAAAAGCGGAAAAACGATGCTTAAAACATCATTCTTCCGCTTTAAAAGAAACAAAATTTGTTTAGGATAAGTTAAGTATTACTCTAAAATCAATTTTTTTGTCAGTGAAGTTCTTTCATCCGAAAATTTCAAATAGTAAACTCCTTTTGCTAAATGAGTTAAATCCAATTTTATTAATGCCTTTGAATCCAGTTTGATGGTTTGAATTTGACTTCCTTGTAGGTCATAGATGGCAACTTCATTGAATGATTTGTTTGAATTTCTTGAAATGCTTACATTTCCATCGTTTGAAGGATTAGGATAGATTTTAACGTCGTCAATGTTTTGGTTAATTATAGATCTTATTTCTGAATGATAGACTTTTCCATCGAAATCAGTGCATTTTAATCTGTAATAAGTCATGAGTCCACTTTCCGTGAGGTCAAATTCTTGGTAAATTAACTTATCAGTTGAGTTACCTGCTGCTTTTATTGTTTTTACAGAATAAAAATCTTTACCATTTTCTGATCTTTCTAATTCGAAATGTGATGTGTTTGCTTCACTCAAGGTGATCCATTTGATTTTATTGTATTTGTTATCGAGAGCTGCCACTTCAAAAGAAATTAATTCTATGGGCAGAATTACTACTCCTGAAACTGGATTAAAAGAATAAGAACACAAATCACCTGCATACCCGTCCGTTCTTATATAATAGGTTGCTCCAATTGTTAGACCAGTTAAAGTCCAGGTTGCAGTTGAGTTATTTGCGGCATAATTAATACAACTTCCTGTTAACATTGTTAATGAAGTACAATCACCCCTAAAAATTGATAATTGAACACCGTCATCATTACTACAATTCATAACTTCATAATCTATTACAACATCACTAGAACCAGCAACAAATTTCATCCATGAGTCGTTTTCAATTGAACCACAAGAATTTGGAAAAGTGGATGGACTTCCAGCTGAAGCAGAATAAGTGCATCTTGTTGAGCCTGTATATGGATCTGCAACGTTTATGGAAGAAGCAGTTGAGCATTCATCAGAAGGAATTGTTTGTGATGTTTCTACCGTGAAATCAACGACTCTAAAGTTTAAGTTTTCACCATCCAAACTATACCATTCTTTGGCAACAGCTAAATAATAAGTGCTGTTTGCGGCTAAATTTTGTACGCAAATACCAACGATGTTATCAAATTCATAACTTGAACCTAGGCAACCTGTAAGGCTTCCACCAGAACAAGAACTAAATGCTGCAATCGAATGTGGGCCATGAAGAGCTTCATCGTATTCTATCGTAAAATACATACTTTCACCTGCGGTTGCACCAGTTGAGTAAGAATATATTCGAACATCTGAATTTACAAAACCTGCACTTGAAGCATCTCCAACTCCTAATGTCGCACTTGTTACCCAATTTTCAAGGGCATCATTACCTGGTGATGTTTCTTGTGCTGGTGAAACATATCCGTCAGTAATTGGTGTAGCAAATCCGCAAGTATAACCTGCTGGTGCTGTTACACTGAATGATTCAGAACGCTCCAATTCAGCGCTTGTTCCGTCCCAATTTGCAGTAGCATCTGTATCTGTTCCATCATTTGGTGTAATTCCTCCATTGTTAATAATTACTGGACTTGTGTTTGCGTTTCCTCTTTTTAAGGTATAAATCGTATTTTCCCAACCGTTATCACTTTTATCGTATGCATTCAAATAATAAGTTGTTCCTGTAGCTATTGAAATTGCTTGATTTGAAAGTAAACCTGCACCATTTCCAATTGTTCCATTTCCTTGCGCCCAAACAACTGTTCCTGAACCATTTATTCCAGTTGTGATGTTTACCCATTTGTCAGAGGAAACAGTTCCTCCGGAAGTGGAAAGGTAGATAGTAACATTTTGAGAATTTGCATAATTGCAAACAATTAATAATGTAAAAGCGATTAAAATTTTTATTGTTTTCATAGTTTTGATTTTTTGTTTTTAGTTTAATTGATGCCTCTTAGTTTAATTGATGCTCAATTGACTGAAACAAAACGTATTTTGCTTTTCTAGCAGTAAGCTGTGAAATGACTTCCTCATCCTGTGTCTGATTGATGGCTGCATCAATCATTTCTATTTTGTTGTAATACAAATCTTTCGGTAAAACTTTCACTGAATTTAATTTCTCGTAAGCTCTAACGTTTAAAGTAATTCTTTCCGCATCACTCTCACCATATTTATTAATTAAATACGAATGCAATTCGTTTACAGGTGAATTTTTTACTACGTGAAAACAAATTTCTTTACCTTCTTGTGAATAACTGAACGTACTTAAAGAAGTAAAAAAGAAAAAAAATAAAATTGTTTTGAAGTTTTTTTGCATGACTTATTTTTTTGGTTGAGCAAATTTACTGTATCGGTTTTGCTTATTTTTTCTTTACTAGTTTCAATTCTTGAATGAATACAAATACGTAAAAATCAACTGTGCGGATTCAGGAATTAACACATTTAATTAAATCGTAACATATTATTAATGAGTTGTTTATTTTTAATTAATTTATAATTGCATTTTTTTGTGTCAATTTGTACTAATTTCGATTTATTATTAAAAACTTAAACTTAATTTTGTAAAAAAAATATACATGGAATACTTTTCAATTTTGTGGTCCCCAGAAGGACTTTTTTACTTAGTAGTTTTATCTTTACTTGAAATTGTTTTAGGAATTGATAACATTATTTTCATTTCCATTGTTACGGATAAATTGCCAAAGGAAGATAAAAGAAAAGCTAGAAACCTTGGTCTTACTCTAGCATTAGTTGTTAGACTAGTGTTGTTAAGTTTTGTCTCTTATATCATGGGTATGACAAAGCCATTGTTCACCATTATGGACATAAATTTTACTGGTCAAAGTTTAGTTTTACTTTTGGGTGGATTGTTTTTAATATACAAAAGTACGATTGAAATGCACAACGAGGTGAAAGGAAATCACCATCAAGAAGTTAGTAAAGTGAAAAAGTCGATGCGTGCAATTATCGGTCAAATTATTATGATTGACATCGTTTTTAGTTTTGATTCAATCATTACAGCTATAGGAATGACAAACGAAATTGGTCACGGTGATCAAAGTAAACACCCCATGGTTATTATTTTTGGGGCAGTAATTATTTCTATGATTGTCATGTTGATTTTCGCAAAACCAATTTCTGATTTTATCAATAATCGTCCTACAATTAAGATGATTGCCTTGGCATTTTTGGTTACAATTGGTGTGATTTTAGTCGCAGAAGCATTTGGTCAACATATTCCAAAAGGCTACATTTATTTTGCAATGATGTATGCCTTGCTAGTTGAGTTTATTAACATCAAAATGCGAAAAAATAAAGGAATGGATTTATGACCTTTGTAGAGTTGAAGGAATTCTTTAATTTGGATACAGATGACTCAGATGACATTGATGATTTCATTGATTCAGAGTTGTTTGTATTGAGAAATTATTTCGCTTCAAAAGTTGCAGTTCAAAAATTATTTGGCCCAAAAATTGAAAAATTAAAGAAGTTGGATGACTTGTATTTAATTCAAAACCTCAATCCAGAACAAGAGCTTGAACTTTTATTAAAACCTTTCGATTCGGATAATTTAGAAGGGGTTTTTAATGCTTACAATCAGCAATTAAATGTGTTGAAGCAAAACCTATTTAAATCAAATAGACCAAAAAATGTTGCTTTTGTGGCAGATTTAATGGTGAAAATAGAATTACAATACGCTGAAAAATGGTTTTTAACAAATAGTTGGAACGAGGAAACAAAAATTTCGCAAGTCC
>CAZHLZ010000141.1:1558-8794 GCA_964532475.1 uncultured Chitinophaga sp. | reverse complement strand
TCTTCCGTATCTAAATTCAGTAAAATTGTTCCTGAAAAGTTACTTGGGTCTAATTTCATTTCACCGGTCATCCCAGTTTCTTCATCAATGGTAAACATGGCCTCCAAAGCTGGGTGAGCAATATCTGTTGAAGCGAAAATTGCCATAATTGCAGCCACTCCAATTCCATTATCTGCACCAAGAGTTGTTCCTTTTGCTTTTACCCAATCACCATCAACAAGCATTTCAATACCTTGCGTTTCGAAATCAAAAACAGTATCACTATTTTTTTGATGCACCATGTCTAAATGCGATTGCAAAACAACAGTTTGACGGTTTTCCATTCCAGCCGTTGCAGTTTTTTTGATAATAACATTTCCAATTGAATCTTCTAAGGTCTCTAGACCCAAAGATTTCCCGAAATTCACCATAAACGCGCGCACTCTTTCTTCTTTTTTAGATGGACGTGGAACAGCGTTTAAATCTGCAAAATGGTTCCATAATGCTTTTGGTTCAAGATTTCTGATTGGCATATTATTATCTTATTAATGATTCACTATTGAACAACAAAAGTAAGTAAAATATAGAAATCAGTTAAACAAGTGTTAATAAAAAAAATGGAGTTTATTTTTATTCTAAATTGGCTAAAATTTAGAAAAGATGAAAAACGTAATTTCAATACTAATTTCGATTATTATTTGTCACAATTTATTTTCTCAAGCAAAAATACAATTTGATAGCACGACTTATAATTTGGGGCAAATAACAGAAAGTTCAGCGACATTAAAGAAAGAGATTTATTTCACCAATGTTGGGAATGAACCTTTATTTATAACTGGTGCTAGAACGAGCGATGGTGGATCATTTGCAACGTGGGACAAAGAACCGATTGCGACTGGAAAAAAAGGTAAAATCACTTTCGTTTACGATAGAAAAAGAATTGGAATATTTAATAAATCTATAAATGTAGAATCAAATGGTCTTTATGGTCAACATTTGTTAACGGTAAAAGGAGAAGTAATTCGTAAGAGAACAACGATACAAGTGCATCAAAAGATCTTTGATTTAGGTGAAGTTGAATTTGATTCCATAGTAGATTTTCATTTTTTTGTCAAAAACTCAGGTGATGAAAATCTTTATTTTTCCTTTGATTCCTATCGTAATTACGACATCGATTTATTGAGTTTAAACATAGAAAAGGTAAATGATACAGTTAAAAAACTTCGCTATGATAGTTTTACCCCAAAAGGTGATTCACTGATAATCAGAGGTCAACTTATTAATTTATTTGGAAATACCGGTGATTTTAAGCGCACACTCCATTTTGTTTATAATTCACACGATACATTAACTATCGAATTACGGGGCGAATTTATTGCCAAAGCAACTCAAAACAAATTAAACAAAAATTTCTACGACAAAGGATTTCAAAAATATTTCTACGAAAACAACAAGTTACAAAAAATTGAATACTATAGTTTCGACGAAAGCATAAAGCAAATCTATTATTTTGAAAAATCGTATGTTTCAAAAATAATTAGTTATCAAAATTCTTGGAAAGGAAACCAAGTTGAAAATGAAAAACACTTTAAAAATGGTGCTTTAGTTGAGGAAATACGCATAAATCTGTCACATTAAATTTGCAATTGCAACTTTTGTGTTTTTATTTGTAAGAATGCTTATCTTTTTATGATTAATTTTGCAACTTATTTTATTTAATGAAATTTTTAGGTATTGATGTTCAGAATCGAATTTTCGGTCTGGATTTATTACGTTTTTTTGCAATAAGTTTTGTAATGCTGGGGCATAGCAAAATTTTGGTGCCTGAAAATTACGATCCATATATTGGCAAACTAATTTTGGATGGTGTATCCATTTTCTTTGTCCTAAGCGGCTTTTTAATTGGACAAATTTTAATTAAGCAAATCAATGCAGGTAAAACAAATTTTCAATCATTGATGAATTTTTGGTCAAGAAGATGGCTCAGAACGCTTCCTGCTTATTTCATTGTACTTTCATCACTCCTTTTATTTACATTTTACCTTAAACCTACCCGTTTTCCAGACACTTGGTATAAATATTTCATTTTTTCACAAAATTTATTCACCAAACAACCAGGTTTTTTTAGTGAATCTTGGAGCTTAAGCGTTGAGGAATGGTTTTATTTGATTATTCCGCTAATCTTGTTTTCATTATTGTTTTTCTTTCCCAAAAACAAAAAAAAGGTAATCCTTGTAACAATTTTCGGAACCATTATTTCAGTTCTTATTTACAGATATTTCTTTTTTCACAGTCTTTTGGAAATAAATGCAAAAAACTTCAATTTGGATATGTTAACACAAGTCTTCACTCGTTTAGACGGAATTATGCTGGGGGTGTTGGGAGCTTTCTTGTCAATTTACTATTCAGAACTTTGGGCTAAACTAAACAAGCTCATATTAGTAGCTGCAATGTTTATTACTTTATATCTTCTAAAACAATTTGGCGGAGGCAACCAAGATGCATTTTATTGTATTTTTATACCACTTTTAAAATCGATTGCTGTGTTTTTTATGTTACCTTTTTTATCCAACTTTAGAATTCATAAACCAAACATTCTTATTAAGTCCATTACTTTTATCAGTATTACCTCCTACTCTATGTATTTGGTAAATAGAACCATAGTAATTGACATTATTTTTAAATATTTTCTGCATGATAACCTACTTAAAAAACATGTTTTTGGTTCCTATTGGATTCTCGAATACATTGGTTTTTGGTTCATTAGTATCTTACTTGCATTTTTGATGTACAAATTAATTGAAAATCCTTTTCTAAAATTGAGAAAAAAAAGTGTAAGCTAATAGTCAATTGATTCTCAAATTAATTCTAGCCATTCAAATTCTGAAGAATTCAAGTAGTATTCTGTAGTTCTAATTAAATCCATGATCATCAATTTTTCTGGATATTGGGTGGCAATAAACCTCGATTCAAAGATTTTTGTACCCATTTTTTTCTTTTCGATAAATTCATTGTCCGAAATAATCTTGTAAAAGACTTTATCATTCGACAATTTGCGGTACACAGGGAATTCCATCTTCATAATTATATAATTATCATCGCAAATTCAATCCTCCTTCCTCAATTTCAAGAATCCATCCATTTTCTCATTTTCAATCAAAACATGAAGGTCATAAAAAACAATTTTCCACTCGCCTTTTATCTTTTGCATTACTCCAGAAGCACGACAATCTAGCATCCAAGTATCTAACACTTCGTCAAACCAAGCTGTTTTTTTGTCTTTTGAAAAATACCAATTCCGCTCCTTGGATTTGAAATCCCAAGCTTTACCTTTGTCAAAAAATGGTTTTGAGAAAGTTTGAAATTCAGTTTTCGTCCAACGTTCACCTGGAGCAGTTCCAATAAAAATTGAATTTTCACTCATTTTATTAAAATAGTCATCAAAGTTTGCTTTTGAAGCAGCCAAATGCCAATCAATCACAAATTGATCGAAAAAACTTAAATCTTGTTTAGGTTTAAAGGACATTAAACTTAAAACGGAAAGGCAGAAAAATATTTTTAATTTCATAATTCACAGGTTGGATGAAACAAAAAAGGCTACCCAAAAATGAATAGCCTATCTTGTATAAATTTAATTTTATTTTGTTGCTTCTAAAGCCATACAAGCTTTTACTGCTGCATAAACATCGATAACAGCACCTGTATTACTTAATTTTGCAAAGTCAATTTCTTCGCCTGAACCTGGCTTCGCTTGCTTAGATCCTTTATAAGATTTTGCAGATTTTATCATAACATCCTTAATTTCAAGCATTGACAATTTTGGGAAATATGATTTCAACAAAGCGGCAACACCTGCAACCATAGGCGCAGCCATGGAAGTTCCGTTTAATTTTTTATACTCACTTTGAGGAACAGCATTGTAAATATCATGTCCTGGAGCAAAAACATCCACTTTTGTTTGACCATAGTTGGAGAAATCAGCAGCTAATTTTCCTTTTGGAAAACGAGTAGATGCCCCAATTGTTAAATAATGATCGAACTTTTTTTCTTGAAAAGAATACATGGAACTTGGAAAGTTGTCTGTAACATCCACATCTGCTGCATCATTTCCAGCTGCATGAATTAACAAAACACCTTTTGAATCAGCATATTTAAAAGCTTCGTAAACTTCTTTTTGATTTGGGGAATATCCTTTTCCAAAAGACATATTAATTACTTGAGCACCATTATCAACCGCATAACGAATAGCTAATGCAATGTCCTTATCTTGCTCATCTCCATTTGGAACAGCACGCAGAGACATTAATTTAACATCCGTTGCAACACCATCTCCACCTAAATTGTTTCCTCTAATTGCTCCAATAATTCCACCTACGTGAGTTCCGTGCAAAGCGTCAGGACCTTCCACATCATTATTTCCGTATTTCGTATCGTTAAAATCGTAAGGATTATCTCCAATGTACATACGATCATCAAATTCAGCATTTAGGTTAAAATTAACCATGTCAGAGATTTGAGCTTTTTGCTCTTTGATAACTTCTTCAGTCAATTCACCAGATTTCATTGCAATTGCAATTTGTTTGATTTGTTGATTTTGTTCATCCTTTGGTTTCCAAGACTGTAAATCTTTTAAAGTATAATCTTTTTTTCCTAATGCCGTTTCAACCATACCTGGCACAACTGCCAAAATCATTGGTAATTGCTCCAATTGTTGCAACACTTGCTCATATTGATCTTTTTCTTCACGAACTTCCTTTCTAACTTTTTTATAAAGTTCGTATTCCATCATATCAGCATCTGCAACGTCATTTGGTTCCATTTTTTCATATTTACCTTTTAATTTCTTGTAAATACGAGTTTTTTCCAAACAAGCTTCGTTTTGATTTTGTCCAAGTGCATTTCCTAAGAAATTCCAACCATGAATATCATCAATGTATCCGTTTTTATCGTCATCAATGCCGTTTCCAGCAATTTCCTTTGTATTAACCCAAATTTTACCTTCTAAATCTTGGTGTTCAATATCAATACCTGAATCAATTACTGCAACGATAACTGTAGTTGTATTTTTCTTTTTTAACTTTTTATATGCTTTTTCGGTGTTCATTCCTCCACCTTTTCCATTGTACCAATTCAATACATCTTTATCGACTTGTCCAAAAACTGTTGTTGAAAAACCAAGTGCAAAAAAGGAAAATGAAAGCCTAAATATTATTTTTTTCATAGTATAAATTAACTTTATTTTTTTTATTTCGTTCTTATAGAAAACAAATATCAATATTTTTTTTGAATTTTGTGCTTATTATTACATTTTTATAGTAATTTTAAGGTTAAATGGTCTAACTAAAATCTAAACGGATGAAACCACAACTTATTATTAGTGCTTTTTTTGTAGTTCTTTCATTAAATATCTCTTATTCCCAAGTCAAGAAATTTGGTTTTGACAAATTGCTTTCTGAATCTCCAAATGCTAAAATTCCTTTTGCTGTCGTAAATGATGGTTCAAAAACTTATGAGGCTTTGGCAAAAAGAAACATTAAAATTAAACATTTGAATAAGGAATGGGTTTATGTGACTACTACTCCCGCAGAAATTCAATATTTAATTGATGAAAAGTTAATTAGTAACTTTCATTTTGAATTCCATAAAGCAGTTGATTTAAATGATTCAACACGAGTTAAACATTTCGTTGAAGCAGTGCACTCAGGATCAAGCGGTTTGCCATTACCTTTCACTGGAAAAGATGTGATAATTGGTGTAATTGATTCAGGGTTAGATATCAATCATCCTGACTTTATTGACGAAAACGGCAATTCTAGGGTCTTGTACTACTGGGATCAAACGATGCCTGACACCGGTTCTTATGTTGTTCCGCAACCATTTAATTATGGTTTAGAATTTTCAAATAGTCAAATTCAAAATGGAAGTTTAGATTTATTGACCTTTAGCACCTCTCACGGTACAAATTCAGTAGGAATTGCAGCTGGAAACGGCCTGGCAAACGGAGAAAATAAGGGAATGGCACCAGATTCAAAAATAATATTTGTAAATTATGGTAATTTTTCGACAGCTTTTGCTGATGCATGTGACTATATTTTCCGTAAAGCAGACGAAGCAGGTTTGCCTTGTGTAATCAATATAAGTGCTGGATTTTATTTAGGCTCACATGACGGAAATGATCCAGCCACAGAATATATTGAAGATCTTTTGGACGAAAAACCAGGAAGAATTATTTCTGTTTCTGCTGGCAATTCAGGAGCCTATGCCCCATACCACGTAAAAGCGAATGTAAGTGCACAAGAATCATTTGTGTGGTTTGAAAACAACCCGAATACTAGTCCATATACTGGAACTCCAAATACAATCATTTTTGATCTTTGGGCTGATTCAGCAGACATTGTAAACGTAGAATTTGCTTTTGGCGCAAACCTTTCAAGCGGGAGTTTTTCGGAGCGAGGTACCACAATTTTTAGAAATTCTCAACAAAATTTGAATGGAATAATAAATGATACAATTCGCAATGCAAATGGCACAAAATTGGCGATTTTAGAAATTTATCCGACAAAAATCAATCAACTCTATAACCTTCAAGTACTTTATAAAGCAATTGATTCTACTTCGTATTACTATTCGATTAAGGCTCGTGGAACTGGGAATTATGATTTATGGAGTAGTACTGGCGCAGGAATTTCACTTAACAAAATTGTAACAAATATTCCAAGTCCATTAATTTTTCCAGCAATAGCAAATTATCATTTACCGGATTTAGAACAATCCATCGTTTCGGGTTTTGCATGCTCTGAAAAAGTTATCACAGTCGGAAATGTTGTGAATTTAACTGATTATATCGATGTAAATGGGAATTTGGTAACGCTTCCTGTAGGTTTTTTCTCCAATCAACTGAGTCCAAATTCATCAAAAGGACCAAATAGATTAGGTTCAATTAAACCAGATATGACTGCCGCTGGAGATTATTCCTTTGCAGCTGCGACCTTGTCAAATCTTGCAAATCCTGGTTTTGCCAACAAAGTTAGTCAGGGAGGTTGGCATGGAAGAGCTGGAGGCACATCGGCATCATCACCAGTAGTTGCTGGAATAGCTGCTTTGTATTTTGAAAGATGTGGAAATGCAACTTATCAAGATTTTATGAATGACATGAAAAACAATGCTTTCACAGACCAGTTTACAGGATCCATTCCAAATAATTCCTTTGGATATGGAAAAATACATGCATTGAATCCTTTATTAGAGAGAAATTAT
>CAZHLZ010000141.1:0-1548 GCA_964532475.1 uncultured Chitinophaga sp. | reverse complement strand
CTAGTAACATCATTGGAAATACACTAATTTGTGCTTCTGACGAAAGTCTAAGTATTGATGCATCTGTTCCATTAGATTCAATTGTTTGGGAATACAATGGAACATCATCCACAGCAACAAGTCTAAATATTTCTAGCTCTGGAGAATATTTCGCGTTCACATACGACAATAAAGCGTGCGTTGAAACTGACACCATATCTGTAACTTTAGGAACAATTTTGACTGCACCAGTAATTAGTAACAATGGTGGAATTCTGACTGCTTCAAGTTCACCAAATTACCAATGGTATCAGAATGGAAATATGTTAAGTGGTCAAACATTTCAAACGCTTATAGGTAATTTTAATCCTAATGTTGCTTACACTGTATCCACTTCGAGCAGCGAAGGTTGTATTGTTTTTTCACAGCCATTTGGAATTAATTCAATAGAAGAAAAAACAACTACTGTAAGTATTTATCCAAATCCTAGCGCGAAAAACATTGAAATTTTAGGAATTGAAAATATTTCAAATATTACAATCATTGATTTTAATGGTAAAACTGTCTTTGAATTAGATTCACATCAATCATCAATTGATATCTCCAAATTGAATAAAGGCATTTACTTCATTAGAATAGAAAGTGAAAAAGATATTATTTTCACAAAATTTGAACGATTGTAAGTTATCATAAAAATTTTATGTAGATTTGGCATCTAAAATTATAGGAAAACGAATGAATTTAACAGGTATAATTTCAATTTCTGGGAAACCAGGATTATTCAAAGTTGTTGCTCAAGGGAAAAACAACATCATTGTTGAGTCTTTAGAAGATAAAAAAAGAACTCCAGCTTATTCAACAGACAGGATTTCTGCTTTGGAAGATATTAGTATTTATACGTATGATGAAGACGTTTCCTTAAAAATAATTTTTAAGACCATTTACGATAAAGAAAATGGAAATGCAACTATTTCTCATAAGGAAGATAAGAAAAAACTGGAGGATTATTTACTTTCTGTTTTGCCGAATTATGACCAAGAAAGAGTATATATTTCAGATGTTAAAAAGATTTTTCAATGGTATAATTTATTACATAAAGCAGGTGAGTTAAAACTTTCTGAGGAAGTTTCTGAAAAAATTGAGGAGCCAACTAATGAAAATAAGTCAAAAAAAGAAACAAGTACTGATTCTGAAATCACGGATAAAAAAGAAAAAAAGCCAAGTGCAACTATTAAACCAAAAGCTGCAGCTGCAAAACCAGCAGCTCCTAAAGCTAGTGCTAAAAGTACAGGAGCGAAAAAAGTGACTGCGGTAAAAACTGGAGCTGCAAGAGGGAAATAAACATTAATAAAAATAGTGCAAGTAGACAATTAGTTTTGTTTACTTTTTTTTTGTCAAATAATCTATAATTTAGTGTTTTCAAAAACAGAGATCAATTATTAAAATAAGGTTGACTGTGTCATTCTGCAAAATCAAATTTTATCGGCAACCTACATCGACTGCGAATTATTTTTCCATTTAACCCGCATTATGCATAACCTATAATTTTTTACTTATTCTTAGTTTATT
>CAZHLZ010000140.1:0-8945 GCA_964532475.1 uncultured Chitinophaga sp. | reverse complement strand
AAAGCATGTAAGCATCTGGTGCAAAAGAATTAATTTCTTCCAAACTTGCATTCAAAGGAAAAACTCTTACGTGACAATTTCGCTCAACAAGGCAACGAACAATGTTCTTTTTTACTCCAAAATCGAGCAAAGCAACTTTATATTTTGAATTTTCTAATTTCGAATCATAACTTTCCTGACAAGCAACCCTGGAAGACAATTCTTGACCAGCCATTGAAGGGACTTTTTCAAGAATTGCTTTTAATTCATCAATTTCTAAATTTTCTGATGAAATTAATGCATTCATCGCACCTTTGTTTCGAATGTGGCGCACTAAGGAACGTGTATCTATATCGGTAATTCCAACACATGCATCACGCAACATTAACTCTTCCAAGGAATGTTCGGCAGATGGTCTTGAAAAGACTTCTGAAAACTTTTTGGTAATTAATCCTGAAAGTTGAATTTTATCTGACTCAAATTCATCGCTTTGAATTCCGTAGTTTCCGATGTGTGGCGTATTCATGATTAGAATTTGTCCAACATAAGAGGGGTCTGTGAAAACTTCTTGATAACCAGTCATGCCTGTGTTAAAGGCGATTTCACCAGTAGTAATTCCAATTTTACCAGTAGCCTTTCCGTGATACACTGTACCATCTTCTAATAATAAAATTGCAGGATTTCTATTTTCCATTCATTTTTTTTTGCAAAGTTAGGAAAAGCATTTTGATTAAAAAATCAATTTAGTAAATAAACGTAAATTGTTGATAATCTCTTTTACTTAATCAAGAATATTCTCTTTCAATTTCCTCAATTCGATTTTTAAAAGCAATAAATCATCTTCAAAAATTACGGGATTTTCTATTTTTAACAAATCAAAGGTGTCAACACAAATTGAATTAATTTCAAATTTTTCGGATAAATTTAGAAGAAAAGTAAATTCAGATTCCTGAGATAAAATAGTATTTTTCTTTAATTTTATTTTTGAAAAATACAGTTCGTAGGATGAATTGTAGATTACATTAAAATCCCTAACTTTTGTTTTTGAAATTGAATGAGTAACCCAAGAGCCTAAAAATTCAACAAAATCATACTTTTTTAATTTTTTCGACCTCTTTTTATGAAAAACAATATCCATCTCTCCTTCCAGAAGCATTAAAAAACGCTTGTGCTTTTCAAATTTCGTAAAATTGGATTCTGGTAAATCAATGGTTGCGCTGCTGATCCTAAATTCAAAATCTTGTGCTTGAACGCTACTTTCTAATGGGAAAATTGCATATTCGAAAGTTTCACCTCCCAACCAAGATGATTTTTTTGCCTTTGCTAATGGGTAAATTTGCATGTTTCAAAAGTTATTAATCAGATTAAGAACGACCATCAAAATTAATTTAAAAATCAAATCTTTCTTCTTTTTATTCGCCCTTTTTATTATTTCAAATCGTGCTCATGAGAAAAGTTCATTGCCAAAAAGAAGCAAAAGGCTAGTGCTTGAAAACGCATCTACCTTTCGACAAACGACGCTAAAAAATCAAAACTCGTTGCACTCAAACACTTGATTTTTTTACGCTTACTTTTTGTGAAAGGTGCCAGACTTGCGTTTTCGAGGCACAATTAATATTACAAAAAACATTTTTTCTAATAATAAAAAAATAGAAGTTAGAGAAAAGTAGATCATATACAATTGTATTACCAACCCCAATTTTCAGCATAAATTTCTATGCTCGGGAATTCTTTTTGCAAGATGGGACTCAATCTTTTCCAGGCATTTTTGAGATTTAATTTTGCAAGTTTATCATAATTATCTCCGCAAGAAGCAACTTCTTCCCCATTCAAAAATAATTGTTCTCCAATTTGTAAGCTTAAGACCTTAATCGTTTTCTTGCAAAATGGTGCAGTTTCTTTTAGTTTTCTTTCAATTTCTTTGATTTTTTCCTCCTTAACTGCATCGCTTGATTCAGGGTCGAGCGTAAATGATATATGCAAATGCTGTACGTTTTCTCCTACATAATCACCGTCGATGTTATCGTGTGACTCAAAATTCAAGTAGGAAGTTTCGAATGTGTTTTTATATTTTTCGTAGTCTAAAAAACTTTTTTGCTGAGCAAATGATTGCATACAAATCATAAGTAGGCTTAAAAGAAAGATGTTTTTCATAAGGTTTTAATTTAATATGGTTTCAAAAATAGAACAATTTATTGCAGTCTCAACAAAAAGTAAGCCATACTTGACTAAACAAGTGCAAGAAAAGATATTATGATAGTTTTCTGCTAAACTTATATCGATTATTTTGCAAAATCGCTTATCAAAGCCTGAGCGATTTTTTGTCTTAATTCTTTAGGATTGATATCATCTACTTTGGTGAAACGTTTAATTCCCATCAACATCATGCGTGCTTCATCTCCTTCAGCAAAGGATAAAATGGCATCTTTTGCATATTTATTAATTTTATCAGCTGCATCGTAGAAAATAATTTTTGCGATGGCAATCTGTTGGTCATTTGCATCAATGTTTTTGGAAGCAAGATTTTTTTCTACACGTAATAAAACGGACTCAGCTAAATAAATTTGAATCGCAATGTCTGAAATGTTCATCAGAATTTCTTGTTCTTTTGATAGTGACATCATTAATTTTTGAACAGCACTGCCTGCAACCATCAAAATTACTTTTTTGAAATTTTCTAAGTAATGGTGTTCTTTTTCCAAAAGTCCGTCGCCAAATTCAGGGATTTCAGGGATACTCATTAATTCTCCCGCTACTTTCATTGCAGGAGCCATTAAATCTAATTCGCCCTTCATCGCACGTTTTAAAATCATATCAACCGTTAGTAAACGATTAATTTCATTGGTACCTTCAAAAATTCGGTTAATTCGTGAATCACGGTAAGAACGTTCCACCGGAGATTCAGCTGAATAACCCATTCCTCCAAAAATCTGAACTGCTTCATCCACAACATAATCCAAACATTCAGAACCAGCAACTTTGAGCATGGCACATTCAGCGGCGTATTCTTCAATGCCTTTCAAAGTTGCTTTTCCTTTGTCCAAACCTTGCGAAATTAAATCTGCAATTTTATCATCGATGTTTTGTCCAGCACGATACATGGCTGTTTCCAAGGCAAAAGTTCGGATTACTTGTTCTGCTAATTTATATCTGATAGCGCCATATTTTGAAATGGAACGACCAAATTGTTCTCTTTCAAGTGCATATTTCACCGAATCATTGATTGTTTGTTTGGATCCACCTAAAACTCCAGCTGCTAATTTAATTCTTCCGATATTTAAGATATTTAACGCAATTTTAAATCCATTTTTGCGGTCTGAAAGTAAATTTTCAACGGGAACAAGTACGTCATTGAAAAATACTTGTCGTGTAGATGAACCTTTAATCCCCATTTTATGTTCTTCAGGATTGAGACTTATTCCTTTTGAATCCGCTTCAACCAAAAATGCGCTTAACACATCGTCGTCGTCAATTTTTGCAAAAACGGTGAAAAGATTTGCAAAACCACCATTGGTGATCCACATTTTTTGTCCATTTAGAATGTAATGTTTACCATCAGGACTCAAAACTGCTTTTGTTTTTCCAGAATTTGCATCCGAACCTGAATTCGGCTCTGTCAAACAATAGGCAGCTTTCCATTCTCCGTTAGCCAATTTAGGTATGTATTTTTGTTTTTGATCTTCCGTTCCGTAATACAAAAGTGGCAAGGTTCCAATGCCTGTGTGTGCACCAAAGGCAACTGAAAATGAATGTCCAGCACCCAAACATTCTGTCACAAGCAAAGAAGTTTTGAAATCTGCTCCCATTCCGCCCAAGTTTTCAGGGACAGAAACTCCCAATAAGCCTAATTCTCCCGCCTTATCTAACAGTTTTACCATTAAACCCTCCTCTTGAGCATCAATTTGGTTAAGATTTGGGCTTATTTCTTGAGAAATAAAATCACTACACATTTGTGCAATCATTTTTTGTTCCTCATTCCATTCTTCAGGAATAAAAACTTCACTAAAATGAGTTTTTTTGATTAAAAATTCTCCACCTTTAATTGCCATGATATCTGAATTAATTTTGTAATACTAATTAACGAATGTAAGTATAATTTTATTGTTATGCAAGCATAGTGGTGAAAAATAATGGAATTTTAACAAAAAGATTTTTTTAATAAAAGAAATTATTAATTGAAAATTAATTTAGGCATTTATCATTGATAATTAAATCAATTATTTTTTATAATTAATTATTCCAAAGATTCCTTTCGGCTTATTTATACAAGACCAATTCTATAACCTAAGTAAATCTTTACTCAATTAAATTGACGCTCAGAAATCAAAAAAGAGGTTATGTCTTGCGTTTCTTCTTTTTTGCAGCAGGAAACAAAATGTTATTCAAAATCAAACGATAACCAGGAGAATTTGGATGTAAACTTAAATCAGTTGGTGGATCTCCCACTCGATGTTGATAATCTTCTGGATCGTGACCTCCGTAAAATGTCCAAGTTCCTTGACCGTGTTCACCGTGAATGTATTTTGCAGTTCCCAATGCTTTACTTTCGCCTAAAACAAGTACATTCGATTTGATCAAATCCTTTTTAAAATCAGTTGTCTGACCCATAAAACCATCTATGATTTCTGTATGACACTGAGTCAACATCGTTGGAACTACATCCCATTTTGCGGAAAACTCAAAAAGCGTGAATTTGTCAGTATTTTCAGGAATTCTATGTAATTCTGTTCCGTCAATATTGGAATATTCGTACTGCAATGGATTTTTTTCGAGTCGAAATTTATCAAAAGCAAGTGTGTTGGAGAAATCTAATTTTTCTTGACAATCAGGATGAGCTGGGTCACCATCAAACATACTCTCGCAAATATCCGTTTGATGTGCCGCCAAACCAATGTCAAAACTATCCGTTCCGCTGCACATGGTGAATAAAAATCCTCCTCCAACAACAAAGTTTTTAATATTATTTGCGACTGCAAGTTTTAAGTGAGAAACCTTATTAAAACCTAACATTTCTGCATCCGCTTCTGCTGTGGCAACTTGTTCTTTATACCAAGGAAAATTTTTGTAAGAAGAATAAAACTTCCCGTATTGACCAGTAAAATCCTCGTGATGCAAATGCAACCAATCGTATTTTGGCAAGACTCCCATGATGATTGCCGAATCGTATATTTTTTCATACGGAATTTCAGCATATTCCAAAACCATGGTAACAGCATCATCCCAAGGCATGGTTCCTTTTGGTGTGTAAACGGCAATTTTTGGAGCTTTTTCAAGCTGAACAATTTCTTGATTTACCTCAGGATTTGCAATTTCTGTTCGAATTGAATTTGCTTGTCCATCTGAAATTATTTCATATTTTACATTTCTAATAATTAATTCTTCTTCAATTTTTTTCAAATTCGGACACATAAACGAACCTCCACGGTAATTTAATAGCCACTCGATCACTACGTCGTTTTCTAACATCCAAAAGGCTATTCCATAAGATTTAAGATGATTTGTTTGAGCATCATCCATTGGAATTAAGATTTGGGAAGCCTTAATTGATGTGACAGAAATACTGAGGAAGAAGATTAATATTAAGTTTTTCATTTTATATTTTAGAATCTTAAAATTACATCAAAAATTGATACTTTGTTTAGAAATCGTATTAAAAAATGTTAATTAGAACGGAATATCGTTGTTTGATTCTGGTCTGAAATTAAAATCATTTCCTCCTGAAGGAATTGTAATCGAAGGTGTATTCTCGAATTCATTACTTTTTACATTGTTCATCGCAGAACCAAAAGTAACAATGTCTTCACCGAATGAATCTACGTTTTCGAAACGTGCATATTGAGAAACAAAACGCAAACGAACATTTTCCAAGGCACCATTTCTGTGTTTAGCAACAATGATTTCACCAATTCCAGCGTTTGATTCGCCATTTTCATTTTGATCAATGTTGTAATATTCTGGTCTATAAATAAAGGAAACGATATCCGCATCTTGCTCAATGGCTCCAGACTCTCGTAAATCTGATAACATCGGTCGTTTGTCTCCACCTCGTGTTTCAACCGAACGACTTAACTGAGAAAGTGCAATTACTGGTACATTCAATTCTTTTGCAATTTCTTTAATCGAACGCGAAATTGTTGAAATTTCTTGCTCACGATTTCCAGCACCTTTTGTACCTCCAGCGGTCATCAATTGCAAGTAATCAATGATTACCAATTCAATATTATGCATCATTTTGAGCCTTCTACATTTTGCTCTTAAATCAAAAACACTAATTCCTGGAGTATCGTCAATGTAAATTGGTGCCACGGAAAGTTTTTGAATTCGGGCATGAAGTTGGACATATTCGTGTTCTAATAAATCTCCTTTTCTTAGTTTTTCACCACTAATTTTTGTTTCACTTGAGATCAAACGTTTAACTAATTGAACCGAGGACATCTCTAAAGAGAAAATTGCAACTCCCATTCCGTAGTCGACGGCAGTATTTCGAGCCATTGAAAGTACGAAGGCTGTTTTTCCCATCGCTGGTCTTGCTGCAATTACAATCATATCCGAACGCTGCCAACCTGCCGTGAGTTTGTCTAAATCTCTAAATCCTGTTGGAACTCCTGAGATTCCGTCGCCCGCTTTACTAGCTTTTTCAATCTCTTCAATTGCCTGTTTAACAACACTTTGCATGGAATCAACATTTTTTTTCATGTTGTTTTCTGCAATTTTGAATAAATCTGCTTCGGCTTTATTTAGAAGATCAAAAACGTCAGTTGTTTCTTCGTAAGCATCTTTTAAAACTTCCGAACACATGCGAATGATTTCGCGTTGTACGTATTTTTGAGCAATGATTCTGGCATGGTATTCCACGTGAGCGGCCGATGCAACTCGGTTTGTAAGTTGAGCAATGTAAACTGCTCCGCCAGCCATTTCTAGTTCACCTTCTTGCTTTAATTTATTGATTACGGTTAATAAATCTACAGGATTTGAGCTTCCGAAAAGTTCACGAATGGCTTTAAAAATGTAAAAGTGTTTTGGGTCATAAAATGAAGCTTCAGTCAACACATCAATTGAATTATCCAATGCGCCTTTTTCAAGCATCATTGCACCTAAAACTGCTTGTTCCAAATTCTCCCAATAGCGCGTTGTGTTTTGGTCGCGTTTTTAAATTCGTTTTATTGTTATTTTCACTCACATTTTCCATAAGTACAAAGTTAACGAAGTTATTTGTTTTTGAAAAATTTAATTTAAGATACTTTTCAACAGAAAAATTTATTGGCAATTGAACATGAACTTCATCAAAATTTAAGTTATTAAAAAGCTTGTTTTATTAGAATAATCAATAGCTAAACACGCACTTGAGATGAACTAATTTTACCTTATTGCAAAAAAAATGATAAAAAAAGTTAATTTAAAACCAACCTTTATTCGTTCTCACTCGTTATTTATTCAAATTCAATCTAAATTGACTTGCGGATTAAAAAATTTGAATTATATTCGCAACAAGTTTAACTAAAAAAAGAAACGCTTATTGATTAGACATTACTTTTAATATTTTATAATACAAATTTACGGAGCAGCGAATGCATGTTGTTCTTTAATTAAATACAAAAGTTATGTCTTTAAAAAAATTAGATGATCAAGCGTTAATATCTTTATACGTTTCTGAAAATAACGAGAAAGCATTCGAAGTACTTTTAATGCGTCATAAATCCAAATTATTTAGATTTATCATGTTGAAGGTAAAAAATGAAGATACTGCCAATGATATTTTTCAAGATGCCTTCATAAAAATTGTAAACACTTTTAAATTAGGAAATTACAACGAAGAAGGTAAGTTTTTGCCTTGGGCAATACGTATTGCTCATAATTTAATCATTGACTTTTTCAGGAAACAATCTCGTGTAAAAATCGTGCGTGAAAATCCAAGTGCGAAGGAAGATTTTAATATTTTTTCAGTTTTAGATAATGGTGAAGACAATGTCTTGCAAAAAATCACAAAAAGAGAATTGTTGGATCAAATGGTTGATTTAATTGAGTATTTACCACAATCTCAGCAGGAAATGATTCAAATGCGAATTTTTAATGACATGTCATTTAAAGAAATTGCAGAAATTGAATCCATTAGCATCAATACTGCCTTAGGAAGAATGAGGTATGCTTTGTTAAACCTGAGAAAAATGATTGAAAAACACGACTTGACAGTTAATGTGTTTTAAAGATCCAAATTAGATTTAAAAATCGAATCAATCATCAAAAGAAACAACCAATTTTTCGCTCGTTGGGTGCGCTTGACAAGTTAAAATATAGCCAGCGTCTAATTCGTCTTGTTCTAAAGCATAATTTACATCCATGCGTGCTGTGCCTTCCAAGATTTTCGCTTTGCAGGTACAACAAACTCCGCCTTTACAAGCAAATGGTAAATCGGCACCGGCTTTTTGAGCAGCATCCAAAATGTTTTCTGAATCTGAATCTAAAGCAATTTTTGTTTCGTCGCCATCAATAATGATTGTTACATTCGCTGAGATTTTTGCTTCGTCGACGTTTGGTTTTTCTTTATTAACGCTAGTTCCAAATAATTCAAAATGAATGTTTGTTTTTGGAATTCCAAAAGTTTCCATTGTATCTTTAACAGCCAAAATCATTTCTTCTGGTCCGCAAACAAAAACTTCGCATTGTTCTTTATTTGTTAATTCATTCGCCAAAAATGCTTTTTGTAAATCAACACATTTTGCAGCATCAATTCGACCTTTTTGAATTTGATTTCCCAAACTTTCGCGTGATAAAACATGAATTAATCTAAATTTATCCATGTTTTCGTTTTTTAGGGCCTCCAATTCTTCTCTAAAAATGATGGAAGAAAAGTTTTTATTCCCGTAAAACAAGCTAACATCGCTGTCTGGCTCAAATTTTAAAACAGATTTTACAATTGAAATGATCGGTGTGATTCCGCTTCCAGCTGCAAATAATATGTATGACTT
>CAZHLZ010000139.1:0-9044 GCA_964532475.1 uncultured Chitinophaga sp. | reverse complement strand
TAACTCATTGTTTATAAGCGGTCTGAATCCAATTTTAATAATCGAACTGAGGTTAATAACACTAAATTACGCTTATTCCCGCCAAATCCTTTTTTATCCATAAAAATTTTAGTTGAATAAACAAAAAAGACACCCACTGAGGATGTCTTTTCAAATGCAAGCTGAGAGCCTTTATTAAATTAAACAATTAACCTAATCAGTCTTACTTTTTAGGTTCTTTTATAAATATGTTAGAAAAATCTAACAATTCCATTGAATTCGTTTCGAAGTTTTTTACTTTTGAATTAATCATGGTAATGTAATCATCGTTGATTAAGGGCATTACAACCGCATCATCAATAATCATTTGATCACATTTAATAAATAATTCATTTCTCAATTTAGGATTTTTTTCCTTACGAGATTGGTTAAACAATTTATCGTATTCAGCAGATTTATATTCAAAACGATTCATTGTTAGGGAGTTTGAACCAATATGCACACTGCAAAATAAATTCAAGAAATTTTCTGGATCTGGATAATCAGCAATCCAGCCGCCTCTCCACATTTTTGCTGTACCAATTCGAATGGCAGCATCTCTTTCGTTTATGTTACATAATTTGATATTAACAGTAACACCTAAGTTCTCTTTTAATTGTTTTTTAACCCCTTCATACATCATGAAAATTGCATCTCCTGATTTTGCATTCACATAGATATCTAAGACAGGAAATCCTTTTCCATCCTTATAGCCAGCGTCTGCTAAAAGTTTTTGTGCTGTTGCAACGTTAAATTTATGCCCTTTTACACGAGTTGAGTTATAGCCTTCGATTGCAGGAACAAATCCATTTTCACACGGATAACCTTCTCCCATCAAAAAATTATTTACAATGGCATTTCTATCAATTGCCATATTAAATGCCTTACGAACTTTGATATCATTAAAAGGTGCAGAATTATGCGCAAAACCAAGGTAAGCAACACTTAAACTATTTTTTGAATCGATTTTGTGCTTAACTGTCAAACCTGCTTGTGCTTCTTCCAAGGAACCTAAAATATTTTCAATCTCATCAACAGGAATTTCCAATACAAGGTCGATTTTTTTTGTTCTAAAAGCCATCAATTCACTTTTCTTGTCAGTAGCATAAGTCATTCTAACTTTTTCCAAGAATGGCAACTGATTTCCAAAATCATCCTTTTTCCAATATTTGTTGTTTCTCGTTAATAAAACTTCACTATTTGTCATGGACTCTAATGTGAACGCACCTGTTCCTACTGGATGTTTTTTAATTTCATCCTTATAGGTTTCATAAGCCTCACTCGGGAAAACACCTAAACTTGAATGAGTAAGAATTTTATCAAAGCCAACAAAAGGTTCAATTAATTCGATTATTACTTTATTATCTTCAACTGTAATTCCGGAAACACCACCTTCTGGAAGAATTTTTTTACTCTTTAGGCTAAATTCTTTTGCTCCTTTGATTTTATCAACAAGCATCCAACTCATCAAATTTAATTTCAATCCGCTACAAGCAAAATCCAAGCTGTATTTTACGTCTTCAGCAGTTAGTTCTCTACCCTCTCCTCCTGAAAAACATTCGTCATCATGAAAGAAAATTCCTTCACGAATCTTTAAAGTGATTTTTTTTGCATCCGCACTAATTTCAAAACTTTCTGCAATATTTGGTACCGCTTTGTTTGTTGAATAATCCATTCTCAAAGGAGATTCAAATAGCTGAGAAGAAATCCTTTGATTGTAAACGTCCGCCGCTTGAAGAGGAAATAAACTTGTTATTTTTTCCGAGGACATGAATCTAAATTCACCTCCATATTTAGCACCACCATTCGCTTTCAACTGCGAAATATCTGTTCCATCATTTGAGCAAGATGCCACAAACAAGGATATTGTTAAAAGAAACAAAAATTTTTTAAACATCTTTTTTGTTTTTGATTTTTAGATTTTAGTGAACAAATATACAAAATTTTGCACACAAATACTTATTTTGACAAAAAGCCTAATTTTTCGCGTACACGATTTAGCACTGAATCGGCAATTTTTGAAGCTTTTTTTGCACCTATACCTAAAATTTCATCAATTTTATCAAAATTACCCATGTAAAAGTTAAATTTTTCACGCTCAACACTAAATTTGTTTAAAATTAATTCAAACAAGGCAATCTTTGCATGTCCATATCCATAACCACCATTAATATAATTTTGACGCATTTTTTCGATTTCCGCATCACTTGCTAATAACTTATAAATCGCAAAAACATTACAAGTATCAGGGTCTTTTGAATCTTCCAAACCTTTACTATCAGTTTCAATTCCCAATACTTGCTTTTTCAGTTCCTTTTCAGGAAGAAAAATATCGATAAAATTATTTCTTGACTTACTCATTTTATGACCATCCGTTCCGGGTATAAGTTGAGTTTCTTCTTGCACCGAATCTTTTGGTAGCACAAAGGTTTCACCTAACTTTGCATGAAAACGAGAAGCTACATCACGTGTAATTTCAAGGTGCTGCAATTGGTCTTTTCCAACAGGAACAATTTCTGCATCATAAATCAAAATGTCGGCTGCCATCAAAATTGGATAGGCAAAAAGTCCAGCGTTAACATCACCCAAACGATCCGATTTATCCTTAAAACTATGAGCCAAGGTTAAACGTTGAAATGGAAAAAAACACATTAAATGCCATGCCAATTCAGTAACTTGTGGAACATCACTTTGACGGTAAAATACAGTTTTTTCTGGATCAAGTCCAAATGCCAACCAAGTTGCTGCAGTTGAATAAGTATTGTTCCGAAGAAGTTCTGCATCCTTAATCTGAGTCAAAGAATGTAGATCTGCAATGAACAAAAATGATTCATTGATTTCTTTTTTTGATTCTTCAATAGCTGGAACAATTGCACCTAAAATATTTCCTAAATGCGGTGTTCCTGTACTTTGAATTCCAGTTAATATTCTTGCCATTTTATTTAGTTATGAATGATAAATTATGAATGATAAATAATATTATGACCAGGTAACTCCATCTTTACTGTCTTTTACGGTAATTCCAGCATCGTTTAATTTATCTCTGATTAAATCTGAAATAGCCCAATTTTTATTTTCACGCGCATTTTGACGCATTTCTAACACCAAATCCATCACTTTATCCAATTTTCCATCAGATTTGTTGCTTTCATTTTTCAATCCTAAAACGTCAAAAACAAACTGCTGCATTTTTAAACTTAGATTTTTTAAATCTTTCGCAGATATTGTTTCTTTGCCATCGGCGATTAAATTAATATAACGCACAGCTTCAAACAAATTTGCAATTAAAATCGGAGTGTTAAAATCATCATTCATTGCCTCATAGCAAGATGAGATAATCTTTTCGCAATCAAAACTTGTAGATTCACTTGACTTCAACCCTTTAATAGTTGAAAATGATTCCATTAGTTTGTTAAACCCTTTTTCAGAGGCTAACAAAGCATCGGAAGTGAAATCCAAAATGCTGGAATAATGAGCCTGCATCATAAAAAACCTAACCACCATTGGGTCAAAACCTTTACTCAACAAATCGTTTTCACCAGAAAAAAGTTGATCTGGATTTAAAGTGTTTCCTGTTCCTTTTGACATTTTTTTGCCATTCAAAGTAAGCATATTTGCATGCAACCAATACGAAACAGGCGATTTACCAGTAGCAGCGCATCCTTGAGCAATTTCACATTCATGATGTGGGAATTTTAAGTCCATTCCACCACCGTGAATATCAAATTGTTCTCCCAAATATTTCGTACTCATTGCTGAACATTCCAAATGCCATCCTGGGAATCCAATTCCCCAAGGAGATTTCCACTTCATTATATGCTCAGGAGATGCATTTTTCCACAAAGCAAAATCAAGTGAATTTCTTTTCTCGTCTTGACCGTCTAAATCTCTTGTTCCAGAAATCAAATCCTCAATCTTCCTTCCCGATAAAACACCATAATTGTGAAGTTCATTGTATTTCAATACATCAAAATAAACCGAACCATTAACCACATAGCCAAAACCATTTTCGATAATTTGCTCGATCATCTCAATTTGTTCAATTAGATGTCCAGTTGCAGTTGGTTCAATAGACGGAGGTAAATTATTGAATTGAGCTAAAACATGATGAAAATCAACAGTGTATTTTTGCACAATCTCCATTGGTTCAACTTGCTCCAATCTAGCTTTTTTTGCAATTTTATCTTCTCCTTCATCGGCATCATCCACTAAATGTCCAACATCAGTAATATTTCTGACATAACGAACTTTGTAACCTAAGTGAATTAAGTAACGATAAATAACATCAAATGAAATAAAAGTACGGCAATTCCCCAAGTGAACATTACTGTAAACCGTTGGTCCACAAACATACAATCCCACAAAATTTTTGTTAAGTGGAACAAATTCTTCCTTTTTCCCACTTAATGAGGAATAAATCGATAGTTTGTTTTTTATTTCCATACCTAATGTTTTTTTCAATTTAGAAAATGAAGATCCTAATCTTGAGTTACTTCATTTCCTTTCTTTGCTTTTCTGTATAAATAACTGTTGTAAATATTTCTTTTTGCGAAACGCACTTGCTTGTCAGATTGACACAATTTGATGTACGTGTTTTTATTCACTCCAAAGTATTCATAACAAGAACCGTCCGTAAAAGTAATCTCTAATAGCAAACCTTTATGCTTGAAATCCAGAATCCCCAATTCATTGGTGATTTTTGTGTATTCTTCCAAATTTTGAGCAATTGTTTCAGGTGCAATGCTTACTAAAAAATGATAACCATCAATAATTTGACGACTTTTTTCTTCAGCTTCTAATGCCATTTCATCCCCTTCTTGAAATTTATCAGGATGCCAATCTTTCACCAAACGTTTGTATTTTGACTTAAGGTCTTGTAAAGTAATTTCTTCTTGAACATCAAAAAGTTTTTTGTATTCGTTAATACGTTTCATGAAAATTTAATAAAAATAAGCTACAAAGTTAGTCAAAAGTTTCGTTTTTTCAAGCACTTAGATGCTTTTAGGAACTTTGATCTTTTTCTTACAACTTCGTTAACATTGGATTATATACCCAGGGAATGGGTTTAATATCTTTTAAATTATTTTCAATGATAAGAAGGAGTATTTCCTTTATTTGATTCAATAAGATTATTAATTGCCTTAATGGTTTCAGGATGCAATTTATTAAATCGCTTTTGAATTAGCTAATCACCCTCTTTTTCTCTCCAATAAAATCATCATCATGCAGCTCAAAAGTATTCGTTCTGTTTCGTCTTCGTTGATTTCAGCTAATTTTTCAACTTTGAATTTTCTTCCAAACATAGAAGCTTCTTTAGTCAATCGAACAACAATCGTTCCGTCTGGTCGAGAAACTTTGTATTTTGGATGAAATAAATAACCAGTCAACATTCCTAAAACAGGAATTTCACCCAACAAGGTATCACCTACTTTTGCCCAAGGATTCTCTTCTCTAATTTCAAAATCTTGCACTGAATTCTTGTCAAAGATTTCGTATTTCGCTTTCCACAAAGAAGCCATACCTTTTCGTCCAACCCGACCCATTTCTGCATCTAAATTATCAGAAAAAAGATAAGAAGCAGAAAAATCAATCCATTTATTTGCCTTAATCCTATAGTTTAATTCTTGTTTTGAATCATCACTGTACACACTAATATCATCAATAAATTTAAACATTTTTTGACGCACATACGCCAAGGTTTTTTGATTGGCATCGGTTATTACAAAATCATTGGAAAGTGTCCCAATTTTGAAGGTAATGTCTAAGGGAAATTTTACGTCTTTCATTTTCGTAGGTTCAAATTAAATTCGATTAAAGTGGGATATTCCCGTGTTTTTTCTTTGGCAAAGATTCTGATTTATTTTCTAAAGACTTGAAAGCTAAAATTAATTTAGCACGTGTTTCTTCTGGCAAAATGACATCGTCCACAAAACCTCTTTCAGCTGCTTTGTATGGATTAGCAAACATTTCAGCGTATTCTGCTTCCTTTTCTTTCCATTTAGCTTCTGAATCGGCTGCTTCTGAAATTTCTTTTTTGAAAATAATCTCCGCAGCTCCTTTTGCTCCCATTACGGCAATTTCTGCGGTTGGCCAAGCAAAATTTAAGTCTGCACCAATGTTTTTTGAGTTCATTACATCATACGCTCCACCATAAGCTTTACGAGTAATTACTGTAATTCTTGGAACTGTAGCTTCTGAAAAGGCGTACAATAATTTTGCTCCATGTGTAATAATTCCTCGCCATTCTTGATCGGTTCCTGGTAAAAATCCTGGTACGTCTTCAAAAACCAACAAAGGAATATTGAAACAATCACAAAAACGAACAAATCGTGCACCTTTTCGAGATGAATCAATATCTAAAACCCCAGCCATTGCATTCGGTTGATTAGCAATAATTCCAATTGTTCTTCCTTCCAAACGTGCAAAACCTACCACAATACTTTTCGCAAAATCTTCTTGTACTTCGCGGAAAGAATTGTCATCAATCACACAATCAACCACTTGACGAATGTCATAAGGCAAACTTGAGTTGACAGGTAAAATATGTTTAATTGCTTCTGCCTTCGAACTAGTGTATTCAAATTTTGTTGTAGGTGCTAATTCGCCATAATTTTGTGGCATAAAAGTCATGAAATCACGCACTTTTTTCAAACATTCTACGTCATTTGAAGCTGTGAAATGATTTACACCAGATTTTTCAGCATGCGTTTTCGCTCCACCTAAATCTTCTGAGGTCACTTCTTCATGTGTAACGGTTTTCACAACATTAGGACCAGTAACAAACATGTAAGAAGTATCTTCTACCATGAAAATGAAATCTGTTAATGCAGGAGAATAAACCGCTCCACCAGCACAAGGTCCCATGATTACAGAAATTTGTGGAATTACTCCAGAAGCACGCGTATTTCTGTAAAAAATATCAGCATAACCAGCCAAAGAAACAACTCCTTCTTGAATTCGAGCTCCACCAGAATCATTCAAACCAATCAAAGGTGCGCCATTTTTCATAGCTAAATCCATGATTTTACAAATTTTTTCGGCATGTGTTTCAGAAAGTGAACCCCCTAAAACTGTAAAATCTTGAGAAAAAACATAAACGATTCTTCCGTGAATTGTTCCGTAACCAGTCACAACTCCATCACCAGGTATAATTTGTTTGTCTAAACCGAAAGATGTTGATCGATGTTGAATAAACATTCCCATTTCTTGGAAAGAATTATCATCCAAAAGTAAAGTAATTCTTTCTCTTGCGGTTAATTTTCCTCCTTGATGTTGTTTATCGATTCGTGCTTGTCCACCACCTAATTGTGATTGTTTGCGTTTTTCAATCAAAGCTTGACTTAAATCCATGGTTCTAAAATTGTGAGGAACAAAGATAGAAATTTTTCTAGAATGAAGAATTATGAATAAAGGAATGTTTGATTACTTTATTTCGAACTTCAGCTTTTCGCTAAGATCAATGAAATATTGCTGACTCCAGATATTTAAGATCCGATCATCCTTAATAAATCTAATAACATCTTCTTTTACGTTTTCAATGGAAACGTTTTGAATTGAGTGTTTTTACAAGCATTTCTAAACTACTTTTTTTAGGAGCGTCTTCAATCCATGAAGCAATTTTTGCCGTATCTAAATTTACTAAACTTTCTTCATCAATACGCAAATCTTCCAATAAAAAATCGATTGTTTGCTGATTAAATACAAATATTATTAGAATTAATGTAAAATTTTATAAACTAAATCGGAAAATAAGCGTTTTTATAGTAAAAATTTTACACAAGTTTTATTATTAATGAAGTCGGAATATATTTGAGATAAAAGTCACTTTATCCTTTTGTAGATGATCTTAGAATTCAATGGTTCCTCAGATTTCCCTGAAATGGCAAAATCTGTTGTATTGACAAACTGTGACTTAAATTCACTACTTGTAGGCAAATCATAAAGCGAAAACAAAGACTTACCAATTTTATTTTCAGTGATTGAAAACTCAAAATTTGAATTTCTTTGTATTTCCGAAATCCAAACATCATTGGAATCACAAAATAGTTTTACAAATTTGTTATCATTTAATTTTGAAATTCTACCAATTAGTTCTTTATCCTCCCTTTTAATTGTAATTTCAATTCCTTCAAACATAGTTCTGCCTTTCAGTTCAAAAGTCCCAATGAATTTGGAATCTGAAGTTTCATAAAATTTTGTAGTATCACAAGAAAAAAACAAAAAGAAAACAAATAATAATGGAAGTATTTTAATCATAATTGAAAATGTTATTTACAAAAATAAAAAATGTTTTTTAATAATACATTTTTGTATATGTTATTGCTACAAAAGTGCCGAACATTTAACGTAAAACAATAGGTAAAATAATCATCAAAACTAACTCATATTCCTGAAACAATTTGCATATATACCTCATCAATAAAACCCCAAGAAAAATCTTCCATGTTCACAATGTCATTCATGATAATCACACAATCAGCTGTCTTTATTTTAGACAACAATTCATTTTTATCAAAGACTTGTGATCCATTCTGACTGTCTTTTCTTTTGGCGAAATAATATAAATACTCGCTGTCCTTGGTGAAAATTTGATTCCTTAATTCCGTTTTGGAAATAACATCGAAAAAACTATCTGAAACAATCAAAGCTTTGATTTTCTTTTTGTTGTTTTTTGGTTTTGTAAAACTTAATGCCTTAACTTGCTGATCGTTTGGCGGATAAAAAACATTGAGCAACTGAGCCAAATCGTGGTCATCGTATTCAAAATGAAAATTTGATTTTAATTTCCAAGTCGGGTGTTGGAAATCCTGATTTTTGAGTTGAGATAAATAGTTAACGAAAGAATCCATGGCTAAAGTTGCGGCGAATGAGCTCCAATGAATTCCTCCTTTTCCAAAAATCGGTGTTTTAGAATTTTTATGTCCTAAAAAATAAGTGTTGAAATCAATGCAAGGTAATTGATTTTCAAGTAATAAGTTTTTTAAATATTTGTAATTTGATTTTGAGGTTTGTAACTGATTTACTGG
>CAZHLZ010000138.1:0-9053 GCA_964532475.1 uncultured Chitinophaga sp. | reverse complement strand
GTCTATAAATATCTTGTCCTGAAAGAATCACTGAACTTGCTCTACCGTGGTATCCAACTGGAATCCATAACCAATTTGGAAGCAATGCATTATTTGGATCACGAAACATGGTTCCCACATTTGTTGCATGTTCACGTGAAGAATAAAAATCAGTATAATCACCAATTTGTACTGGCATGCACATCGTAGTTTGATCCACTGGAATTAAAACCTGTGCAACATGATGTTCATTCTTTTGTAAATCAGTAAAATTTTTGTCCAACAACTTAGAAATGCGATTTCTCAAATCACGTGTTCCTTTTTTCCCTTTTTTCATCAAGGAATTTAAGTATTGGTTATCGAAATCACTCATTTCAAAAGGCAAATTCTCCAAATAACCCAGCACAAAGAGAGCTTTTAAGTCAAGTACAAAATCACCAATCCTCACTCCCACTCTTTCCTTATCTTGGGCAGTTTTAAAAATACCAAAAGGTAAATTTTGGATTGGGAAATCTGAATTTTTAGCAACTTCTACCCAAGAAGTCAATGACGGATTATTTGCAGGAATCATAAAGTTTTTTTTTGCAAAGGTAGGGAAAAATGGGGGAGAATGTTTTTAATTCAATGTTTTTTTAATGCCCTCTTCTAAACTTAATAAATCACGATTCAAAATTTGTTTCATTTTTGTTATGTCAGGTTGTCTTCTTGTCATGTCACCCTCAGGTAAAGGGGAAAGATGAATTATTTTTGAAGAAGAACCAGTCAAATTTATTATAGTCTGAGCTAGTTCTTTAATTGTACATATTTTGTCATTACCAATATTGAAAATGTCATTTGCAAACCTTTCATCTTCCATTGTTTTTAAACAAGCCTCGACATTATCATCGATAAAGCAAAAAGTTCTTGTTTGGCTTCCATCACCATAAACAGTGATGTCATCATTTTTCAAGGCTGCTTGAATAAATTTAGACATCACAAAATCTGGACTTTGTTTAGGTCCATAGGTGTTGAAAAACCTGAAAATGGTATATTTTAAACCATATTCTTGAAAATACGATTTAAAATACGATTCACCTACATTTTTAACGATAGCGTAAGGTAATCTTGAATTTAAAGGTGTTGTTTCCTCATTTTGAGGTAAATGAACAGGTTCACCATATACTTCTGAAGAAGAAGAGAAGAATACACGTTTAACATTTTGTGATCTTGATAATTCTAATACATTCTTAAATCCTTGAATGTCTTCTAATACCAGTAATGGATGTGCTAAAGTTCTTTTTACACCAACAACAGCTGCATAATGATAAATATAATCAAACTGATGTTGATCAAAAATCGGCTTTATCTGAGCAAAATCGTTAACATCACATTCAAAAAAAGAACAATTTTGATGAATAGGTATGTTTGACTTTATTCCAGTTAAAAAATTGTCGACTAAGACCACCTTATTTAATGGGTTTTCAAGTAATTTATCTGCAAGCGAACTTGGTACAAAACCTGCTCCACCAGTAATTAGTATATTCATTTCTAATCTAATATTTTTTGCTTAAACGCAATACTATTCATTAATTCATTTTTACCCGCAAATTTATCCTCTTGCATTGAAATATTACTTTCAAAGATATGATTAAAAACATGAATAAATGTATTCACACTCGTTTTGCTTTTTCGAAATCTGGTTCTAAGCTTATGAGGTCCATAAACACAGTTTAAAATAAGAGCCCTTGATTCAAAAATATCTTCTTTATTTTTTGAAGAGATATAAGGTCCATGGTCAGATTGCAAAATGATGATTGCATTTTTATCAACTTTTTTAATTTTTTTAATTTTATATTTTATTACCTTAGAAATATAAACTAATTGATCAACGTACCTATCTTTTGGTTCCCAATTATTTACACTTTTATTTATATTAAAAGTTTTTTTTCCATCACGACTAAAAACAAATGGAGGATGAGGTGCAACAATGTGAATAAAATTAAATTGATTACTTTTATTATTAATAAATAAGTCTATTGAATTCAGTTGACTTTTCAACCTTTTGTAAACAGTTGAACCTATTATATCGTCCAAGCGAAAAATTGTATGTTCTAATAAATTGCGTTCTAATTCATTTAGTCCTTCTGGTTGATACAAAACATCAGCATGTTCAAAATTAGCTGTAACCGTATAACCTGATTTAATTACGTTTATAGTATATCCATTTTCTTTAAATGTCTTGAAAACTAAATTATTGTAAATAGAATTTTTAGTATCACAATCCATATTCAAGGTTGAATTTAAGGACTTTTCTGTGCCATAAAAATTAGAATATACAGTATCCTGAACAAAAAAACCCTCACTTTTTAAGTAACTTAAAAAAACATTATTATCAAAATTATAATGTTTTTTTAGAGTAATGTTATTTGCATAACCATCCAAAACAAAATAATAAATGTTTGGTAAATTATGAGTAAGTTCCGAATGGATTTTTGCAAAGACCTTTTTATCTTTTGTCTGTGAATAATTAAACAAACAAATGAATAAATTGTATGAAATCAACAAAATAAAAGTGGTGTTTAAAAAGGCATTAATCCCTGAAATTGATTTTTTAGTTTTTTTTATTAAAAATCCAAATAACAGCAAGAAAAATATATCAAAACCAATTAAAATTCGATGAATGTGACTAAAAGGCCAAAAACCATCATAATAAAGTGATTCTAAAAAATCATATCTAACACCATATGTTGCAAGAAACAATAATATCAAAAAAGTAAAAAGAGCAGCTTTTTTATTATCCTTTAAAACGAATTTAATAATAATGAAAATCAATAATGAAATTAAGAATCCTATAAATAGAGGCCTATAAGACATATATAAGCTAATATCTTTATAATTTTTTGTAATGGTATAAAAAATTACGTACGGAATCAACAAAAATGGATGAAAACTATATTTTTTGAGTATGTTCTTAATATTTTCCATCAAATACGTTCAAAATGATAAATACTTCTTTTAGAATCTGAAAATGATTTTTGATTCAATTTTCTGAAATAAACCCCGAATACTTTTTCAAAGTTTTCTTGGGTGTAATCATTGAAAATATCTTTTTTTGTTACCAGAAGTCGTTGTGATTGTATGTCATCCTTTGGCACAAATTCAATAATCAAATTTTTAGAAAAATTAGCATAAAACTTGGCAATCATTTCAAATGTCAAGTTATTTGACAGAACCAGATGATGAATAAGAGCCAATGCTAAAGTAGCCGAATCTTTTGGCAACCTTTCCACGAAAGACTTTCTTTCAAAATTCGCCCAACCTATTGCAGGTGTAGGATTTGTAATATCAACAATAAGTGGTAAAATATTGGTGATTTTTTCTTTAGCTAGCTGTTTACACTGATTATGGATTACGCTTGCATCGAAGTCAAATGAAATTATCTGTTTACTAATTTTTGAAGCAATTTGGGAAAACAACCCCGTATTTGAACCAGAATCAATAACATTTTCAGGATTAATTGTTCTTAAAATAGATGAAACAAAATCTTTCTTTTCTTCAATGTTTTCGGAATTGTATGAAAAATCAGCATAATAATCTGTCCAATTTGTTTTTGATTTAGGCAATTGAAACCCCGCAATTATGGATTTCAAATGATTCAAAATATTTGTTTGCTTGGTTTTTGGTAAAGCAATACTTTTAGTCTTGAAACTGGTATCGCTTCTGTATTTTTTTTCATACTTTGCATTCAAGTGAATATGTGAATAAATACTCAAATTTAATTTACTTCTAAATGGCAAAATTTGAGATGTTAAATCCAAAGGGATTCCATCCAAATGCAAAACCTGCAACTTATTTAAATCAGAAATCCCATAAACTTGCAAGCACAAAGGTGCTAAAAAATGTTGACAAAATTGCTTGTATGCTTGCCAGGGAGTACCTTCTTCGTACTTTTCAAATGAAAGTGTATCAATAAAAATAGGTTTAGCATCAAGAAATTGAACGTTAAATGCGGTCGCGTCTTTTAATGACATGCCATGCTTTAGACTTTCCAATTGAATTTCTAGAGTTAATAAAGCTGCCCTTTTTAATTGATAAAAGGACCATTCATAAGGGTATGAAATAAAGGGGATTTGAAAAGGATAAAGGATGATATTTTCTTTGTCCGCGGTATTATTTTCCACCTCCTCATGCGCAATTAATTGATTATTTTCAATTAATTTTGAGTACAAACCAGATTTAACAAGTAATTGATAGTTATCAAAATAACTTGGTGCCACAGATCGGTATATTTTTTGATTTTGTATAAAAATAAAGCCATCACGATCTCTAAATGATGAATTTTCAGTCTTCATTTCCATCTTTAAGTTTTTCTTCCAATTTCTTTTTATTAAAAATTTTCAAAAAGAAATAAACAATTCGCTTATAAAACAAAACTAACGCTGCTACAGCTCCCAGAAGCATTTGCAACAATAAACTTCCAGTCCCAGGGTCAATGTATAATATGTGCATTTTATTTTTTTAGTTGGCGAATATACGAAATTATTTCAAAGCATTCAAATAATTGTATAAATTCGCTTTTATTGAGTAATGTTCTTCAACAGTTTTTATCGAATTTTTTGAAATTTTTTCTCTTAAATTCGAGTTATGAATTAATAATTTTATTACCTCAACCCATTCTAAAATTTCATTCACTAGAAACCCGTTTTCATTGTTTTTGATAATCCTAAAATTTGCTCCTATGGCCTGAGCAACGGTTGGAATCCCTAAGGACATGTATTGAAGAGCTTTAAGCCCACTTTTACCTAAAACCCATTTTTCATTTGGCAAAGGGTATAAACCTATGTCAATTTTTTTTAGGTCTTCAACTTCGGTTTCCAATTGCCAGGGAATTGCATTTAATGGGATATTTTCATTTTTAAATTTAAAATCTTTATCTCCGATGACTAGAACATTAAAATTAATTTTTTCTTTCAATAAAATCTCAAAAACAGGTTCTAAAAGCATCAGATATTTAGATGTGCTATGACTTCCACTCCAACCTAAAGTGATTGTTTCTGGTAAAGTAAAATTTTCTTTTGGTTTATATAACTCGGTATTTATTGTTGATGAAATATCTGTTGTCTTTTGATTATATTTTCTAACATATTCATCTAAAGTTGGCGTGCAGGTAATTACGTGATAGGCTTTCTTCATCAAAAAAATCATTTTATATTTGCCTTTTAGAACTTGAAAAAACCTATTTGCAGAACTAGAGTGACCTAAAAAAACCATATCATCAATATCATAAACTACTTTTTTTGCTAAGATACAAGTTATAAATTCAAAAAAAGGAATGCCAAGAGGAGTAATCCAAAGATGTACGTATACAACATCGTATTTCCTGATAGAAAATAGCACAATTGTTCTTTTTAAATACCCAAGAAAAGTATAAAATACTTTTTGTAAAATGTATCCTTTTTGATAAATTATCTTCCAAAAATCATCTGAAATAAACGGATGTATAGAAATTTCATAACCTTCCTTTTCGAGAGAATCATAATACTGTTCATATTTTAACCTTTGACTTGGAGCAACATCTTGAGGGTATGGACTCAAAAAAAGAATCTTTTTCATTTAAATAGAATAATATATTGAGTTTAATTGTTTAGAAATCTTTCCTAAAGAGAATTTATTTTTAATAAAATTTTCATTATTTTTACTAAATAATAATCTTTTCTCTTTTGAAACTATTAATTTATTTAATTCCTTTGTCATCTGAGTTATGTTTCCTTTTTCTACTAATATTCCATTAAAACCATCTTCAATCATTTCACTTGTACCTCCAACATTTGTAGCAATTATGGGAACTCCATAATACAATGCCTCCATTGTCACACGCGAGAGTGATTCAGAATCAGAAAAATTTAACATTATGTCACAATTAGATATTTCCTCAAAAATATTTTTGGACTCACCTAAAAATTGTACACAGTTTGATAATTTATAAGCTTTGACTAGTTCCTTAAGTTCATTTTTAAATTCTATATTCACTTTGTGTTCAAAATCACTACCTACAAATTTTAAATTGACTAAAAGATGACCATTTCCTTCATTTTGAAGATTTTTTAAAACTTCTATTGCATAATTCTGTCCTTTTCCTCTAGTGTAATTTGCCAAATACAGAATATTTATGACACCTGAATTATTAGTCTCATAAACAAAGGTTTTTTCATCCAAAATTGTAGGATCATACAAAACTTGTATTTTACTATTTTTTTTGAAAATTTTTGAATTCGCATGAGAAACTGGTAAAATAAAATCTGAATATTTCGATGCAATTTTGACCCATACCTGATACAATTTTATTGGAAAAGATTCTGGCATCCTTCTCACGTGGGTAATTACTTTTACTTTTACAAAAAACTTAGTAAAAAGTCCTGAAAGATTATAAATATCATTGACTTGAATTACATCAATTTTATTTTCATTTACAATCTTTGATAACCTGTAAGCGTTACCAATCAATCTAAAAGGATAAATTAAATTTTTGAATAAATTTCTACTTATCTCAATAAAATCTAACTCGTAATATGTAAAATTATGTTGAACTAATAATTCCTTTGTTTTACTTCCTTTAGGAATCACAAAAATAAATTGATGCTTATTTTTTAGTAAATCAATTGTTTCAACAATTGCTTTTATTGCTCCAGTTACTCCAATACTATTATCGATTATTAGTATTCTCATCTATTGAATTAATTTAGCTTTACAAGCTAATTTTTAATTTAACCTATATTTTAAGATCAAATCTAACAGGTTATTTGCAATAATCCTTGAATTTCTTTTTTCGGCTTCTACAAAAGCATTTTTTACTATTATTTCACTTTCACTTTTATTATCTAAAACATGTTGCACTTTTTCAGCAAACAATACCTCATCTTCCTGATCAACTACATATGCCCAATTTCCTTCCTTTGCACTCAGCACATGAAAACAATCTTTAGGCCCAAAAACAAGTATTGGCTTGCCCGCAATCAAATATTCAAGTAATTTCGTAGAAAAAACAGTTCTTACTTCATCTTCAGAACAATTTTTAAAAGATAAAGGGGCTAACAAAATATCTGCTGAACTCAATAATATTTCCAATTCTTGTTTACTCACCCATTTTAACCGTATATTTTTAGTTTCATAGCCCTTTAATTTAAGCGTTTCTATATCAATGTTAGAGCAAATTAGCAGGTCAAAATCTATATTTATTTTACTTAAACTTCTTGAAATAAAACCTAAGGCATCTTCATTCATTACTGAAGAAACTGCACCAGCAAATAGAAAAGTCGTTTTAGGCAAACTCAAAGTACTTGGTACTTTATTAACATTTGCCAAAACCTCAGAAGGAATGCTATGCGCTATTATATCCGAGTCTATATTATATTTCTTTTTATAGTGATCCTGCTGACTTGAAGTCATACACAATACCCTAGTCGCTGTAGATAAAATTACTTTTTCATATTTATCTGCAAGTTTTTTTGCGTAATAACCATCTGGATAATTTTCCTGCCATAAATCATGCATATGTGCAAAAAAAGGTATATTCATTTCTTTGGCAACTTCAAATGCTGCAATAAAAAAAGTAGAATGTGGAAAAACACCCATAATCACGTCTGGCCTGTTTTTTTTTACTTGTCTTCTTATTTGATTCCTAACAATAAATCTAAAATTATTCACAATTTTTGCATATCCAAGTTCTAACAATTTTATTTTAGGCGGTTTAATGTAAATTGTTTTGCAAGGAGGTGATAAGGTTTCGTCTCTCTTAGTATATCTCGAAAAACCGGCAATTGCGGTACAATCACCTTCAAAAGACCCTAGAATATTTGTTAAAAGTGTAGCACTACCAGATACCTCGGGAGGAAATGCTTGACTGACAATTAAAAGATTAGCATGCTTCATTTTACTTTAATAATCCGTTGTTTTTCAATTCGTCAAATGCAGATTTTACATCTTTATCAATTGTGTGCGTTAATAACCATTGGATCAAATTCTCCATTCCCTTTTCAAAAGTAAACTTAGGCTCCCATTTTAATATTTTCTTTATTAAGGATATATCGGCAAAACAATGTCTTACATCACCTTCTCTAAAATTTTCAGTTATTATAGTGTCAATTTTTTTCCCCATTAGATCAGCGATTGTTTTGGCAATTTGCTTAATAGTAATAGATTCTCCACTACCTAAATTTAATGCTAATCCGTCTGCATCTGAATTCGTCAAAGCCATAGAATATGCTCTTGCCACATCTTCTGCATAAATAAAATCTCTTCTTTGATTCCCATCTTCAAAAATCATTGGTTGCTCGTCTTTTAGTAATTTTGAACTAAAAATTGCAGCTACTCCAGTGTAAGGGTTAGATAGTGCTTGAAAAGGCCCGAAAACATTAAACATTCTAAATGCAACAGTCGGAATACCATATGCTTTACCAATAACAAGACACATTTCTTCTTGATCTCTTTTGTTTATTGCATAAATTGATTCTGGCATTAACTTTTTATCTTCCTTAGTGGCAATTGGAAGTAAAACGTCATCATTATCATCAAACAATTCCCATTTTTTCTCTGACAATTGCACCAATTTTCTTGATTTTGGAAAAAAATCATCCCCATTTTTTGTTTGATACAATCCCTCTCCATAGATTGACATAGAAGAAGCAACAATTAATTTTTTTATTTTATCCTTCCGCTTAATTAATTCTTCCAAAAGAATTGCCGTCCCCATAACACTAACTGAACAATATCTTTCAATTTCATACATTGATTGACCCACTCCTACAGAAGCAGCTAAATGAATTACAGCATCACAATCATTCAAAAGACTACCTAACATTTCTCTATCTCTTACATCTCCATGATGTTTTTCAATATTTTGAGGTAAATAATCCGGCCAACCTTTATAATTATGAATTTGAGGATCCAAATTATCTAAAATAACAACTTCATGATTATCATTCAGTAATTGTTTACAAACATAAGAACCTATAAAACCTGCACCTCGTGTTACTAATACTTTCATATAATAGAATAAATAAAGTTCAAAAATACTAATTTATTTCATTCTTTGAAGC
>CAZHLZ010000137.1:0-9112 GCA_964532475.1 uncultured Chitinophaga sp. | reverse complement strand
CCACAATCTTGAGGAAGTAATTTTGTGCAGTTGTAAATTGTTGCTGTAACGGCAGTTCTGCTTGCACTTACACAAGTTCCATCTACAGCTTCGGCATAATAAGTTGTTGTTGTAGAAATACTTGGCGTTGTCCAAGTTGGACCTGTTCCAACAAGATTTCCAGCTGTTGCTGAGTTATACCAATTGATGATTCCAGTGCTTGGTGTTGCTTCTAAATCAACCGTTCCTGCTCCGCAACGAGAAGCTGATGTTGGATTTGAAATGGTAGGGCCTTCTATTGTAATTGATTTTGAGCTTGTTCTATTATTCCCATATTCATCTACAAAAGTGGCAACATAATTGGTTGTTTGTGCTGGAAAAGCTAACACACTACTGCCTGTTGCTGCTGATAGAGAATCTGCAGGACTCCAAGTAATTAATGGTTCATCAACTGTAATTCCAAAACCATAAGCTTGACTCGGTGTATTGGTGAAAAAAGTTCTGGTGGCAGGAAAATCAATAGAATAATCGCTAATAATTAATGCTGTATAATTTCCAACAATAACACTACTTGTATTAAAATTTATGCTACCGCTAGCAGCAAAACCAACAAAATAATTACCTGGATTTAAAACTGTCTCTGGAATAGAAAGATAATTCAAACCACCAACTAAATTATTTTTTGGGCTTGAACTTGCAATTAAAGTACCATTATTAAAGTCATCTGCGGAATACAACACTAATTTTAATTCTACATCTGAACTTGGTGCAAATGCTAAATCTACCCATAATTTACTCGTTTTTGTTGCAGAATTTATTCTAAGTTTATTGATCCACTTAACATTTGAACCTACCCCCATAGAGGTATTTAAATTAATGGGATTTGATGACCATAAATCATTTATTGGATAGCCATTTATCAAAATAGTTGAAGATAATTGAGCAGTATCTCTTACACACATATTTGTTTTAGTTGTGGCAGTATTAAAAACAAAAGAATATGTTTTCATCGTGATTGCATTGGAGCTAACAATATTTGTCATAATACCTGAGCCAGTCGTTGAAAAATTTAAGGTAACTACATCATTATTTTGCAAATTGCTTGTGGCAAAAGTTGCTGAATTGGTACCAACATCAATTCCATTAATTTTCCATTGGTAAGTTGGTGTTACTCCAGTATTTGTGGTGATTGCACTAAAAGTTATTGTTGCTCCACTAGGCACATTATTATCCGCATCATTGGATGAAATACTTGCTGTTGGCAATAATAACAAGGATTTTCCAACAGCAAACTCTTTGACACTTGAAAGTGAATTAAATGTAACATTTTGAGTTGAAACTTCTGCCAAAGTAGCTCCAATGGATGTATTCCAATTTGTACCTAAATTTACATCACGCTGTGTAAACAATACTAATCCTGGAGTAGTTTGCTCTGCAGAAGTAATATTTCCTGCATTAAAATTGATTTTAGCAGTAATATTCAAATTTGTTTTATTAGTCCCAAAATTATTTACAACCCAATAACGATTATCATAAATGGCAATATCTGAAGTGATTTGAGTTCCAGTTGGCAATCCATCTAAGCGGGAAACAACCACATTACCGGATCCAATAGAATTTCCAAATTTCAAAGTTAGGTTTGTCCCAGTAAATTCATAATCTGTTTCAATAATAGGATCAACTACAGTAAAACTAACACCTTTGCTAACATTCGCTTGAGAGCTAACCCAAGTTGCACCTAAGACATTCAAGTTTTCACCTGAAATATTATCAAAGGCAGTTTGACTTGGATTTGACTCGTTAAATTGAAAATAATTCAATAAATTAGTCGCTCCTGTTGGTAAAGTTAAATGCATATTTTCTCTGATTTGATTGATAGTCCTTGCACTATTCCAAAATCTTAATTCATCAATTTCTCCATAAAATTTATTCTCAGACCTCCCACCTAAAACAAAGTTATTTGTGGGGATATTTGAAACAATCGGGGCAGTTCCAACTTGAACACCATCGACATAAATATACACAATTGTACTTTGTACAGATAAAGCAAGATGATACCATCTATCTAAATCTAAATATTGCGAGGATGGGTAACGGTTTCCACCACCATAATTGACCAATAGCTGTTTCGAACTATTGATACTTATTCCATAACCATCATTATAACTTCCATTATGAAAAATTTGACATTCGCCTGAAATCGGAGCTTGTGTAAGTTTCACCCAAGATTCAATAGTGACATTTTCCGTACTACTTGACAACACTTTTTCTGTGCGAGAGAAATTAGATCCATCAAACCTTAGTGCCTTCCCTCTTCTTTCTGCTAAAGTTTGGTTTACAACATTTAATATAAAAGGATATTCTGCACTACTACCCGCACTTTCGATTGATAATACAAAAGAATAGCTTCCCTGATCCATATTACCAGGAAGTGGAATTGAAATTGGTGAAGCAGAAAAAACCTCATCTACAATTGGCAAAAAACCTGCTAACATAGATGGTGCAATAGTTTGAACGGAATAATGAGTAGGGTTGCAATTGGCAAGGGAAAAAGGTATTTCAAAAGATGTACTTGAGGAATTAACAACAAAAATGGAATTCATTCCGTCCAATGAAACTTCATTTACACTGCTTAATGGAATTAATTTCTTAATTGGAAACTGCCCAGTACTTGTGTGAACAATTTCTCCTGTCAATCCATTTGTAGCAGTGGCACTTTGACGCACATAAATCGTTGTTAGATCAACATTTCCAAGTGTTGGTGCTAATGAAATGGTGTTTGCAAATCCAGTTCCAGAGCTTACAGAGATCTCAAATCCAGTTGGAGCAGTAATGATTAAATCTTGTGTTAAATCACTAGCTGAAACCGTGTAAGTTTGTTCATCAGAAACAAATCCTGCACAGGATTCAAATGCAGCAAAACTATTTTGAGACAGCACAATTGGTGCATAGGTATTAGACACTACAAACTCTGAAATAAAATCATTATTTGGAAAAACCACAAGTCCTGATGTGCTTACAGTACTTGATGCACTAGAAACATTATCCCAAGTGCTTCCGGAATTTATAATTCGTTGATTTAATTTCACTTGACTTGGATTACTTTCATCTTGAGAAACGATATTTCCTGAACCCAAAGTGACTTGTGCAGTTACATTTAGTCCCGTTTTATTTTCACAAAAATTATTCACCACCCAATAGTAATCTTCAAACACATAAGAACTTGAAACTTGATTTCCTGTTGGTTTTCCTTCCAAACGAGATACAACAATTTGACCAAAACCCGGAGAATTTCCGAAATTCAAGCTAAGATTTGTTCCAGTAAAATTAATATTTGTTGATGTGGAAGGATTGTTTACTGAAAAACTTACGCCCTTACTTACATTTGCTGCAGAATTTACTAAAGTTGCATTATTTGCGAGTGCTAAGGCACAACCAACACCATCAATTAACTCATTTTGAGCATTTTTCTCATTAAATTGAAGGTAGTTTAGTAAATCCGCTGTTGTGCCTGGCAAAATAAGGTGCATTCTTTCTCGAATTTGAGTTTCCGTTAAAGCTACATCCCAAAATCTAAATTCATCTATTTCCCCATTGAAATAATTATCCGCAAAACCTCCGATTGTTAAATTTCCTTTTGGAGCAGTAGGAGATCCAATTATTGTTTCATAATTTACACCATTCACATATAAATCAGCATAAGAATTATCAATTACAAAAGTCAAATGTACCCATTCTCCTAGATTAAAAGTATAACCTGAAAATTCAGAATTGCTTTCATCGTAATTCATTGATAATGCGCCATTTTGATCGATAGTTAATCCATATCCATTTAAACTAGGATTCCCGTGGTAAAATATACTCGCATTTGATGTAGGAAAAGCGTTTACCTTTACCCAAGCTTCTATTGAAACATTAGCTGTTTTTGAAGATAAAACATTGACTGTTTGCACCTTTGCATCAGTGCCATTGAAGGAAATTGCTTTTCCTCTGTTGAATGAAACATTTGTAAGTGGTGTGTTTGATTGTGCCTCATAAGCTCCTGCATCAACTATTGAATTAATTGTTCTCGTATTGTTTAAAATATCTGTTGTTAGTCCTCCAAGTAGAGCATTGTCCCCAATATCAATTGCAGAAGAACAATTTCGAAGTGAAAGATTTGTTTCAGAAACGAAAGGAGAAAATGTAGATACAATATTGTTAACTCCTGTAAAAGCTTGAATTTTATTATCCAATAATGAATTAGAAATATTTATATCAATTTGATCTGTTTCAAGACCTTTGAAATTTCTAATTACAATGGACGGTCCATTTTCGTATAAAATACAATTCTTGAAATTCAAGGCAATCGAACTATTGTATGTATAATTTGCAAAGGCGGTACCTAAATTGTAATCATTTGCACTATTTTTATGAAATGAACAATTAATAAACTCACTTGAACTAGACCCTCCATTTGTGCTGTAACTTCGAAGAACTGCACCATTGGAAGATGAAAAATTACTTAGGAAAGTGCAATTTTTAAAACTTGCGGTAACATTTCCGTCAAGTTCAGCATCATTAAAAATTGCGCCACCCGAGCCACCATCTACAACCGCTTTGTTCTCTTTAAATTCGCAATTTATAAATGTTGGATTACACAAACCACTTGTACCTGTTGTTGCACCAGAACCCCAATTATAAACAGCGCCACCGTAGCCAAAAGTTGCCTCATTTTTTTCAAACAAACAATTCGTAAATATTGGTTCAGATTTTCCATCCATAATTCCGCTATTAACAACGGCACCTCCAGCACCAGAATTATTTGAAATGAATTTTGTGTTTGAAATTATTGGAGAAGCCTCCCCCCCTTCACTTCCATTATTGAAAATTGCGCCTGCTTGTGTGCCCATTGACCTATTGAATGTAAATTCACAATTTTCAATTTGCATGTTTGCTTTTCCTAAGCCACCACCATTATTAAATAATCCAGCTCCTTCGTATGCATTATTATAAGTTACAATACAATTTGCAAGCACAGGACTACTTTCATTATTTTCTCCTGATCCTTCATTTTGAATTCCTGCTCCCCAACCTGTATTATTAGTTGGCCTATTATTTCCACCTTTTATTGTAAAACCGTCTAATCTCGTGGTATTAGGTGCTTGAATAAATTTAACGATTGTATAAGTGTTTTCTACTGAATTTTCAAATCCAGTGTCGTTGGCGAGTAAGTCTCCACTTAATAAAGTAGCATTTGTAGTATGAATTAAACTATTATTTCTATCGCTCAATAAATTTTCTGTTCCAGCAAATCCACCATAAACTTTTACTGAATTTGGAATAATGAAAGATTTGCTTCTATCCTCGTCATTCGTTGGAATATAAGTGCCTTTCTTTACCCAAATTTCTCTCACACCATAGTCCAAAGCAAAATTAAATGCGAGTTGTAAATCAGTAATTGCATTTGCCCAGGAAGACCCATCACCATTCCCACTTGCGTCTTTATCGACGTACCATTTCAAAGAATTTGAGAGTGGATTCACTACCAAGGAAGGAGAGCATCCTTGCGAATTAAAAAGACTTGCACGAACAGTATTTAGAGCAGCTTGCATTCTCAAAACCTGACCATTAGTAAACATATTCATACATGAATGGTTGGTATAGTCCATAAAATTCATAAACATTTCACCGTTTGCATCCGTTCCACAAGTGCTATTTGGTCTTACTGGAAATGTCGGACAGCCTGAATTTGGTTCCAAGGCTGGAGGTGTATCATCTACATTATCAGACAAACAATTGCTAGAAATCTCATTTCCCCAAGGATGAATTAAATTTAACCAATGTCCAACTTCATGTGTTAATGTTCTTCCTTTGTTGTAGTTGGCCAAATTATTAGGATTAATTCCAAAAGCTTTCGCAGATACCACTACTCCATCCCATTGTGGAAAATATTCATAAGAATCAGTGGACTGAGCCCAACCCAAAACTGTTGAAACTGGATCAGGATTGAAAGTCCAAATATTTAAATACTGAGAGGGATCCCACGAATTTCGTCCACCTTTTTCAGTCGATTTAATTTTAAAATTATCTTCTATGGTGTACATACTTTGTGCACCTTGAATTCTTGTAATTCCATTGGTGATGTATCCAAATGGATCTCTTTGTGCCAAACAAAATTCTATTCTAGTATCTCCTCTAAGATCGTAAAAAGGATGTGAAGAATCCAAACTATCCGCATTTAAAGCCCTAAAATCTTTGTTTAAAATTTCAATTTGCTCCACAATTTGTGCCTCACTTAAATTCGAACCAGATCCAATTGCTTCCCCGTTATGAATAACGTGCACCACAACAGGAATTGTAATAATTGCAGCCTCTCCAGTATTTCGAAATGCACTACTATTTTGAATCCATTGTTGGATTTGTTGTTCTATTTGAAGTGTTTTTTCTTCTTGCCCATTAATTTTTGGTAAAATTGGTGTTTTACACCTTTCTTGAGCGAAAACGTTAAAGCTTGTAAAGAACAATAAAGCCAAAAACGCAAAATAGTTTAATTTTGTTTTCATAACATGCTATTTTATATGAAATTGTACTTGAGAAAAATCCCAAGTACAATTGTTTTCTATTTGTTTGTAAAAAAAACTTCTTTTAAAAATTTAACACAATTTTTTCATTTGCAAGTTCCTTATTTTTTTGATCAAAAACCTTCACTAAATAGGTACCATTTTGTAGTGAATTTAGTTCCAACTTTATCAATTTTGAACCAAACTGATTTAAATTTTCTTCTTGTAAAATTCTACCTGAAAAATCAATAATTTGAACTGTAATTTTGCCATTCAATTCTTCTTTAATTTCAATATTTATTTCTTTTTCAACTAAAGGAATAGGAAAAACTTTTACATGGTCATTCTCAATTAATTGACTCACAAAAAGCGTTTGATCAATTTCCACTAAGGTGCTTTGGGGATTACCTCCATTCACCGTTCCATTAAAATCGACTTTTTTGAGGCAAGAATTTGATATAGGATCAAATTGAAATAAAGTTCCTAAATCATTTGCTCCTCCTGCGGAAGTCATTCCATACATTTTCCCATCACTTGCTTGAATAAGCGAACCTTTTGGATATTTCCCAGTTGAAGTTGCACTGAAGTTATATCTTGAAGAATAGGTGTTAGTTGATAGATTAAATTCAAAAATAACTCCTGATGCATCTGTTCCACCGTAAGGAGTCATTCCATAAATTTTTCCGTCAGACCCAAGAATGAGAGATGAAGCTGGATTGCTGCCATTTCCGAAAAGTTCGCCAGAAAAATCATGTTTTTTTGTAAATGTATTTGAATTAATATCGTATTCAAATAAAACACCTGATCCCTCGGATAAAATCCCCAAATTCACACCACCATAAGATGTTAATCCATATAATTTACCAGTCCCAACCTCAATTAAAGAACCTGTTGGTTGTTTTCCGTTTGATGTACCACTAAAGTCAAGTTTTTTGGTCAGGGTATTTGAAATTGGGTCGTATTGAAATAAGGTTCCAAAATCATTGCTTCCTCCCAACCAAGTCATTCCATATAATTTCCCATCACTTGCTTGTTTTAATGAACCTAGTGGTAAACTTCCATTGGATGCACCTTGAAAATCAATTTTCTTGGAATAAACACCTGCGCTTGGATCAAACTGAAATAAAACACCAAAGTCGAAAGCACCACCATGTGAAGTCACGCCATACAACATTCCATCGTTTGCCATAATTAATGTTCCAGTTGGAACACTTCCATTGACCCCACCAAAAGTATATTTAGGGGTGAAGGAATTAGTACTGGCTTTGTATTCAAAAATAACACCTTCGTTATTTAAACCTCCAATTCTGTTAACTCCATAAAAAACATCATTTGAAACTTGAATTAGAGAAGCGGTGCAATAGGAACCTGTTACCAAAGAGAAAAAATCTATTTGCTTAGTTAATGTGCTATTCCCTAAATCGTATTTAAATATTGTTCCATTATTGCTGCTTCCACCTTCACTTGTTGTTCCGTAAAGAATTCCTTGAGCAATTGATTTAGATGGCAGAAAAAAGACTAATCCACAAGCGAACAATAGGGATTTTAATGTTATTTTATTCATGACTTTTGATTTGAAATCTTAAAAAATAAGAAAAAGTAGAACTTATTTTTTTAACATAATAGACTCATTAACAATCACTTTGTTGTTTTCGTCCTCAATTTTCAAGATATAATTCCCGTTTTTCAAGGAAGAATTGAAGGGAATTGTGATTAAATCCATAGATGATTGAGTCAATTTTTCAGTTTGCACCAAATTTCCTACTAAATCAAAAATCTTAATTTCTGGATTGTTTACTTTTTTACCAATTAATTTTACTGAAATAGAATTTGTGGTACTTGGATTTGGAAAAACTAAGGATTGGTATGAAATTTCGTGTTCTTCATCAAAACCTAAAGTAGTTAAATCATCGGTATGAATAAAAGCTGAAACTAAATTTGTAAAGGTATTATCAGTGCCATAAAACAATCTCATCAAATAATTCACGCTTCCAGAACGATAAAAATTATACCCATAACTAACATTTGTAATTTGACCTTGTGAAACGCCCATTCCGTTTAACAAAGCAAGCGGAGCAGGAGCGCCAGCAACAAAAAAACTATCTACTGCATATTGCTCATACCTTTCCATCAAAACATCGTAAGCGATACTTGGACCATTGTTAGTGTAAACGCTTAATTTCCCCCAAGCAACAACCGTATCTTTGCGATGAATGGTATATTTATGTTGGGCTGGGGTATTATTTAAACCAAAGGCAGCAATTTTTAAATTAAAATTAGCCACTCTCGGACTTGCACTTGTCCATGACGTATTTGCTGTCATTGGAAATTGCATAATTCTGCGAGCTGTGCTCAATATATAATCTTGATCTTCAAAAATTAAACTATCATTACTATTACCTGTCATCATTGCCAATGAATATGCTTGCGCAGGTACATATAATCCTTTATCATCTACCCCATTAGAATTGAAATCATATTCATTAAAAATAGAATAAGTGAAATTTGCATTGAAATTTTTAGTAGAACTTGCATAAACATCTACACCAACATTGGTGTAAAATGGCATCGTTTCTTCGTAATATGTATTT
>CAZHLZ010000136.1:0-9259 GCA_964532475.1 uncultured Chitinophaga sp. | reverse complement strand
TTTGAACTAAGACCTTGTGAAATCAATGCTCCAGCAGGATCAGTTAAAGTAACAGTAATTGTATTTGAAACACATGCTCCTTGTGTGAATGTAAAATCGTATGTTCCAGCGGAAAGATTTAGGATTTGGTCTCCCAAATTGTATCCAATAATGTTTCCAGGATTTGTACCTGTCCAAGATAAATCTCCTGTTCCGGTTCCAGAAATGGTAATTGTTCCATCTGTTCCAGCACATGTTGTTGGATCAGTGAAACCTCCATCAGCTATTTGTAAATCTGTAGTGGTAATAGTGACATTTGCATCCCCAATTGGAAATAAGTTTACATCGTATAAGTTTACAAATACTTGGAAAGTTCCAACCGATGTGTAAGTATGACTTTTAATTATATCTACACTAAGTTCACTCGGTCCGTCACCATAATCCCAAACAATAAATTGGGTTGCTGGGTCAACATTAGTCAAGCTGAAGTTAACAGTCAATGGATTACATCCAGTTGTTGCATCAGGCGTAATTATTAATTGCGAAAATGCATTTAATGCAAAAAAAACGTAGAATAGGGTAAAAATTTTTTTCATAAATTTTGTTTAGAGTTGATAAAGTTATGAAAAAAAAACCACTTGGAAAAATATGATATAAAAAAAGAGGTTACCAAATTTGGTAACCTCTCTAAGTGATTTATTTAAGTTTGTTATTTCACTAAATTTATTTTATGAACTTCATTGAAATTATTAGAGACAATTCTAACAGAATAAACTCCTGAAGCAAATTTTTCAAGATTTATTATTGTTGAACCATTATTTAATTGACTTTCAAATACCTTTCTTCCTAATTCGTCAGTTAAGATAATTGAATTAATTAAAGAATTACTTTCAACTTGTAAAATTGAGTTTGTTGGATTAGGGTAAACTTTGAAATTCATTTCTTTTTCAGAAATGTTTGAACAATCATTCACATTAATCGTTTGACTGGCACTTGCAGAACATTGATTTCCATCGGTAAATGAATAAACAACAGTATTTGGACCAATCGATGCTGTTGAAGGAACAAATTGTGTTGTAGAATTTCCATTTACAGAATATGTTCCATTAGCAGGTAAACCTCCTGAAAGGTCAAATGTAGCGACAGTATTACAAATGTCGCTAAAAGCTGCTAATGTTACTGTTGGCAAAGGATTCACTGTAACAACGAGTTCTCCTGAAGTTCCTGCACAAGCACCTGAACCGACTGTGACAGAGTAAGTTCCTGCTGTATTTACAGTGATGTTTTGAGTTGTTTCACCATTTGACCAGTTGTTTCCATTTGCTTCAGAAGAAGACAATACAACAGAACCGCCCTCACAGAATGTTAAAACTCCTTGAGCGGTAGCTGTTGGAACCACTAATTGATTTACAACAACAGTTGTAGGTGCAGAAGTAGAACTACATCCATTTTCTGTCACAGACACTGTGTAAGTTCCTGCCGCACCAGTTGTGATACTTTGAGTAGTTTCATTCGTTGACCATGTAATGTTATTTACTGCAGATGAAGTTAATGTGACAGTTTCACCAGCACAAATTGTTAGTGAACCAGCACTTGTAATAATTGGTGTTGTTGGTGCAGGGTTTACAGTTACAACGGTAGCTGAAGATGATGAAGAACATCCGTTTTCTGTAACAGTTAAGCTATAGGAAGCTCCAGATGTTACCGTAATCGATTGAGAAGTTTCACCAGTTGACCACAGATTTCCAAAAACTGATGAAGACATTAATGTTACTGAACCACCTTCACAGAATGTTGTTGCACCTCCTGCAGAAATTGTTGGAATTGCTGGTAATGGGTTAACCGTTAAGACAAAATTTGTTGAACTTGCAGAACAACCAGCATTAACTGCAGTTACTGAATAAGATCCAGCATTTGAAACTTGAATTGATTGGGTAGTTTCACCAGTTGACCAAGTATTTCCGGTTGCTGAGGAAGATGTTAATGTTACAACCTGACCAATACAAACAGAGTTTCCTAAATCTGAAGAAATTGTAGGAGTGACAACTCCTGGATCAGATAAAGTAGCAGAAAGTGTATTAGAAATACAACCGTTATCGAATGAAATGTTATAATTTCCTGCTGCCAAACCTGTAATCGCTGAACCTAAGTTGAAATTTGGTGTAATATTTCCATTTACATTTAGGTTTCCAGTTCCAGTTCCCGAAACAACAATACTACCATCAGAAACTAAACATGCAGAAGGATTTGTAGTTAATCCAAGAGATATACTTGGAATAGGATTTACAATAACTTGAGAAGTTGCTGATGCAGAGGAAACACATCCATTCATGACTTGTTGAACAGTGTAATTACCCGCAGTAGAAACAGTTATCGACTGCGTTGTGGCACCTGTTGACCATAAATATCCATTTCCTGGTGTTGCCGTTAAAGTAACTTGATCTCCTTGGCAGAAAGTTAATGGACCATCCCCATTGATTTGTAAACTTGAAGGTATTGGGTTAACAATAACTGTAGTTGCTGTAGAACTTGCAGTACATCCACCAACGTTAATCGTTACTGAATAAGATCCAGCATTAGAAGCACTGATTGATTGTGTTGTTTGTCCGTTTGACCACAAGTAAGTTCCAGTTGTTGCAGAAGCAGTTAAAGTAACTGACTGTCCAGAACAAATAGTTGTTGCACCACCAGCTGTAATTGTTGGAGTTGCTGGACCATTTGGATCCGAAAGTGAAACTGATAATGTGTTAGAAGTACAACCATTGTTAAATGTAAAGTTGTAATTCCCAGCACCTAAATTGGACACAAATGTACCAAGCGGAAAGTTTGCTAATGAACCATTTGTTGTTCCTGTCCAAGATAAAGTTCCCGTTCCCGTTCCATTTATTTGCACGAAACCATTTGTACCACTGCATGTTGTTGGGTTAGATGTATTGCCAAGAGTAATTATTGGTAATGAAGTTACGTTAACCGTAGTACCAGCAGATGTTGCAGATTGACAAACACCAGCAGTTGTGAACACAGTATAAGTTCCGCTTGAGGAAACTGTAATCTCACGTGTAGTTTCGCCAGTTGACCAAGTGTTTCCTAAAATATTCGATGAGGTTAAGGTTACAGAACCTCCTTGACAAAAAGTAGTTGCACCACTTGCTGTGATCGTAGGCGTTGCAGGAATTCCATTCACAATTAATGTTGCTGGGTTTGAAGTTACTGTTCCACATGCATTCGTAACTACACAACGGTATTGAAAGTTGCTAAATCCTCCGGTAACTCCCGTCATGTTCATTGTTGCTTGAGAGGTATTTGAATATACACCTACATCTGAAAGGTCAGTAAATCCATTTCCATCGTCTCTTTGCCATCTGTATGTTCCACCGTTTGAATTGGCAACTGTAAAGCTTACATTTGAAAATGAACAAGTTGAAACGCTTGATGGATGAGAAGTAATAACAGGTGCTGAGCAGTTGTCAGTTATATTAATTTTGTCAATATATAGGTTATTACCATATCCATTGGTAGCTTCAAATTTAAAAGTAGTTATTTCACCTGCATAAGCTGATAAATCGATAGTTTCTTCTCTCCAATGGCTTGCCAATGTTGGAGCCCAAGATGTTGTTGATTGTCCAGCAGTTGCTAAAGCCAATTCAGTATATTGTTTATCATAAACTGGAGAATATGTTACTCCACAATCTGTCGAAACTAATACTCTTAATTTTTCAAAGTTTGAAGCGCCATAATATTTGTAAGAAACTTGAAATTTCAATTGTGGACTTGAAGCATTTGTGAAATCAATTGAAGGAGTAACAAGTTCATCAAGTCCTCCAGTATTGTAGCCATAAGAAAATCCATTGAAAGCAGCTGCATTACCTGCTACCCCACTACTTTGTTGTGTTACAGCACGTTTTTCCCATTGCCTTACACTTGGATCTGTGTCCCAAGGGTCTCCTGTGTATTCATCAGCTGAGATATTTGTCCAATTGTTTGGAGGGAAAATACCTTCAAAATCTTCATTAAAAGGTAAACTAGCAGAACTATTGATTGTGAAATTTGCAGAACTTGTGTTGTTTGCAGCAAATTGATCCGCAAGCCCATTTGGTAAAGTTGATGTTGCATTGAAAGTATGTGCTCCAGCAGAAGTTGTAACAGAATTTAATGTTACAATTTCGGATGCTCCGGAAGCCAAAGTTCCTGTCCAATTGAATGTTTGATTTGCGCCACCGTCAATATTGTATGTAATCACAGCTGATGTAAGATTCGAAGTTCCAACATTTTTTAATGTCACTTGAGGTGAAAATGTTGTTAAACAGTAAGATCCATTAGGTGCGACGATATTTGTGATACTCACATCATTTGCGAATACAGGGTTGCAACCATCTGAATTTGTCAAACTTCCACGACCACTTGCTGTAAAATTCGATAATGCTGCTTGCATTCGAGTTCCTTGACCAGCTGTAAATTGAGTTTGACACACGTCACTTGAATAATCCATAAAGTTGTGAACATATAAATCTCTATCTACATTATTACAAGTTGCATCTACGGTATTTGTTTGACAATCAGAATTACTTCTTTTGTGAGGCGGTGTATCAGCTACACAGTCACCAATATCCGATCCACATAAATTTCCAGCACCAGGACAAGTTGTTCCTGTTCCGTCACCTTCAAATGTATGGTATAAGTTTAGTGCATGACCCATTTCGTGAATTGCTGTAACATTTTTGTTTGTATAACTTTTTAGGTTATAACCTAGATTCCCATTAGGGTCGTATCCAAAAGCGTTATAAAGCATAACTGCTCCATCAACTGCAGAACCGGCACCTGGATAATATGCATATCCTTGTGTTCCAGCATCTCCGCCATTGTTGTCAATTTCTGCAACAATCCAAAAGTTGTAATATCTTGTGTTGTCCCATTTACTTAAAGCCTTCACATCCTGTTCGTTACTTGAAATAATACCTTGAGTGGAATAGTTTGTAACTGTATTTCCGCTAACTCGATTGATTCCTGAGTGAGGGTTTCCATTTGGATCACGTTGCGCCAAACAAAATTCAATTTCTGTATCAACACCTGTGTATGGAGCCATATTTCTATAGGCATCTGTCATATTTTCTATCGCACTAATAATTTGTGCATCAGAAATATTTGTACCAGAACCAACAGCTTCACCTCTATGAATTACATGCACAACAATTGGAATAGTGTTTAACGCCTTATCTACAAATGGAGCATTCAAATACTGTTGATAATGTGCTTCTGCTTCCTGTCTTCTTAAAGCATAATTCGGATCATTTTGCAAAAGAGTTCGATTTCTTTCACTTGTACCACATTTTTCGTGGTCGCTATGCGTCTGATTTATTGCCGTTTTTGCTATCTGTCCGAAGTTGAAAAAGGATAGAAAAAAAACAAAAATCACCGCGTTTTTTAAACGTAAAGATAATTTCATAGTTTTATTTTTTTGCATTTAGATGGCTAAGATACAAAAAAAATAAATACATTGTTCCGACTTTTGGAAATAGGAGTTATTTTTTGGAGTTAAAAAGAACGAGAAAATCGTTTAATTTTCTTTGAGATATTGGAATAATTTCATCATTAGACAAATGAATCTGTCCATTTCTACCTTTTTCAATTTTAACTATTTTGGATAAATTTGCTAAGTATGAGTGATGAACACGAAAAAATAATGATTTATCCAATGTTTTTTCGAAATCGCCCAAATTTTTTGACGATAGGTAATTCTTGTCGGGTGTTTTCACTTCAGTGTATGATCCACTTGATTTCAAATATAGGATTTCATTTAATTCAATTTGGAAGATTTCATTTTTGTAATTGACTGTAATCCTTTTAGGCGCTTCCTCAATTTTGTTTGATGATTCAGTGATTTTATTTTTTTGAATCCGCTTTATGGAATTGATGAAATCCAAATCCTTAAAAGGTTTCAAAAGATAATGGATAGCGCCTATTTTAAATGCTTCTATTGCAAAATTTTCATAGGCGGTAATAAAAATTGTTTCAAATTGAGAATGATTAACATTTTCAAGAATAGCTAATCCGCTTCCACCTTTAATTTCGATATCTAAAAAAATGAAATCAATATTTCCTTCATTATTGTTAATGAAATCAATTGCCTCTAATTTATTATCGATTATTTTTAAAATTGAAATTTGTGGAAAAAATTGATTCAATTTGTATTTTATTATCTCCTGACCCGCTAATTCGTCTTCAATTATTACGCAATTCATCTTCGTTTTCAATTAATATTTTTAGTTTGACAATCGTACCTGTATCGTTCATGAAATCAATGTCCATGATATTTAAATTGACAAAAACATGGTACTTGAGTTTTAAGTTTTCAATTTTTTCAGTTACCAAATTTATGCCTTTAGATTGATGCTGCTGATTTGTGGTTCGCATTGATTTTGATGCTTCCATTCCAATCCCATTATCCTCAATGGTAAAAATAATAAAATCTCCTTCATTGTCAATGCTCAAATTTAAAAAACATTTTTTTTCAGAATGAGCAATTCCATGTTTAATTGCATTTTCAATGAAAGGTTGAATTAACATAGTTGGAATTATTTTATGGGTTAAATTTTCCCTTACAAATAAATTGAATTCAAATTTATTGTTCAACCTAGATTTTTCAATATTGACATAAAGTTGGATGAACTCAATCTCATCCTTGATGGTGTTAAAATACTTGTCATTATAACTTAAAAATTTTCTTAATAAGATTGAAAAATCATCGACCAAATTTTCGGCTTCATTTTTTTTATCAATCATAAGAAGGTATTTGATGTTGTTTAGTACATTAAAAATGAAGTGCGGGTTCATTTTTGCCTGGATAGCTGCTAATTTCAACTCTAAAATTTGATTGTTAATTTTGTTGTTAAACTTGTTTCGTTTTTCTCCCAACTTCATTCTCCATCTAACAAAAAATCCACCGGCAAAAACTAAGGATAGAGCAATTATTGCATAGAAATACCATGTTTGATAAAAATATGGTTTAATTTGGAACTGATAATATAACACATCTTTATTACTCATAAAAGAATCTAAGGCTCTAACTTTTAATTTGTATTTTCCAGGTGAAAGTGATTTAAAAGAAATCGAATTGTTTTTTTGCATTGGGCTCCAATCTTGCCAAATATTATTTTTTTCAATAGAATATTGATAAAAAACTGAATTTGAGGGATTGAAATTTACCTTATTAAATTCAAATGTTAATGAGTAGATTTCAGGTGGAAATTTTACCCGATTAAAGTTACTTAAGGTATCATTTACATAAATATTTTGAAAATGGATTTTAGTATTAGAATTGCTAATTTTCCGTGGCTTAAATATAGTTATTCCTTCAATACTTGGGAAATAAAATATATCGTTTTTTTTAAGGTAGTTATTTTGAAATCCGCCATTAAATTCTGTGTTGTAAATCCCAGACTTTTCACCAAAATAAAAGGGGATTAAGTAATCAATTTTATTGTAATAAAAGTCGTTTAACTTTTTAAAATTAACGCAGTTTAGCCCTAGATTTCCACTAAAATAGATTTGCCCTCGCTTATCTTTTGCAAAACAAAAAACATCGATTGGTAAATTACAGTTTTTTTTAGAATTAATTGATGTTAATTTTTTGTTGTGGTAACAAAACATTCCTCCGTTGTATGTTCCAACCCAAATCTTTCCTTCAAAATCTTCGTAAAAACATCGAACCTCTTTTCCATAAAACCCATGCTTTCGGCCAACAAAAATGCTTTTTCTTAAATTTGAACTAATAATGTAAAAGCCATCACTTGTACCAACACAAATTGATTTATTTTTTAATTCATAAAAGCATATAACTCGACCTTTTGTATTTTTAAAATGTTTTAAGTTTGAGAAATTTCTACCGATTGAGATTCCAGAATTAGTTCCTATCCAAATTCTTTTTTTTGAATCTGAAAAAACCGAATGAACATTTAAGTCATTAATCCCATTTGTAACGATTTTTTGTTTTTTTTTATTTTTGACTAAAATAATTCCTGCACCCCATGTGCCTAGTGCAAGGGTGTCATTTATCACAGAGCAAGATGCAAAATTTGAGAAAAAATGGGCGTATAAAGTAGCTTCTTTTTTATTAATATTAAAAATATTACCATTCATTGATGAAACTAAAACATTCCCTTCATATTCAACTACTGAATTTAATGAGTTTAATATAAAGTTACTTGGCTTAAAAATGTTTGTAGCATATTTAAGATTTAATTTTAAAAGTCCTTGTTGACCAGTTCCAACCAACAGTGATTTTTCAGCTTGGAGGTATAAAAGAGAATTTAAATATTCTGATGGCATTCCATCTTTTTTTAAGTAGCATCTATTTTCGGCTTTATTAATATGGATTAATCCTTGATTTGTGGCAATAAAGTATTCATTACTATTTATCTGTTCTACGTCTGAAAAACTTATTTCAGGAACATTTGAACTAAAAATTAATTCAAATTTGTTTTTGTTTTCATCAAATTTAAATAGCTCACGATGACTCATGAAAAAAAGTGTTGAATTTATTTTTTTTACTCTGTGTATGAATTTAAAATAAAAATACTTTTGTTTTGTGCTTAATAAGTTGTACTGAATTACACCATTTGCTCCCGCTATATAAATGTTGGGGAAATTTATACAGATCTGTTGGGGATCTTTTATTTTTGTTTCTGAAATAAGTTTAGTTTTTGAGTTTTTTGAATCGATTGTCACTATTGAACCGTCTGGCATAACGCCATAAAACAAATTTTCATTTTGGCAAACAAACCTGCATTTTGAAATTAGTTTTACTTTGGGTGTTAAAACAAAAAAATCACCTCCAAATTTTAGTCCATAGGTTTTTTTTGTTTTTTTTTCGTAGAAAAGATGTGAAAAAATGGTGTTTTTATTGTCTTTATCCTTCGTTAAGTCGCTAAAATTTTTTCCATCAAACTGAACTATTCCATTGGCAGTTGATAAGGCTATTTTTTGATTTGGTAACTTTATAATGTTTAATACTTGATTTTGAGGTAATCCATGCTTTGTTGCAAATTGAGTAATTGTAAACGGAATATCTAATTCTTTCGTCTGGTAAATAAATTGGCCGTTTTCTTGGGGTGTAATCCAAAAATTAATTAAGCTCGTAAAGAAGAAAATTGCTATTACTTTTTTCAATATCCTGTTTTTGTTTTGTTGCTTATTAATTATTCACGGCAACTAAATTAATGTTTTTTTTAAAATGCATGTCGGTGACTTTCCCCCTAATTAATACCAAACATTAGATACAGCA
>CAZHLZ010000135.1:8426-9267 GCA_964532475.1 uncultured Chitinophaga sp. | reverse complement strand
ATTATTTAGGAAAATTATGGCCAAACTTATTTTACAAAATAAATTTCAAAAAAAAATGAGTTACGAAAAATCATAACTCATTTAAAAATTTGAGACAAAAAAATTATTTTGCTGCTCCCAATTGATCTGCTGCACTTTGAGAAATGGCAGACTTTTCAAAACGGATTTTTGTACCTTCGGAACTAATCAAAATAGTTGAATCAGAAACCTCTAATATCGTACCGTGAACTCCTCCAATAGTAACAACTTTGTCACCTTTTTGTAAATTCTCTCTGAATTTTTTAAGTTCTTTTTGTTTTTTCATTTGTGGTCTTATCATGAAAAAGTAGAATACTACTAAAATCATAACAAGCATAATTAACTGTTGCATTGTTTATGTTTTATTTGTTTGTTTTTATTTATTTTCTCTTAAAAATTTTGTGCTCCAAGTTTAATATTTGAAGCATATTTTAGTTTGTAGAACTTACTACTGAACTAAGGTACAATTTATCATCAGTTTGTCACGGAAACTGCACTAACGCTTGTTTTATCATCCGTTTGTCACGGATTCTTATTTTCTAATTACCTCTGCGTTAATTTTCATCACGGTAATCGAAGGCTCAGTATTTGCAACAATTCTAACTTCCTTAGAAATTTTTCCTGTGCTTGTATTCTCCGTCTTAACAGTTGCTTTAATTTTACCTGTTTTTCCTGGTTGAATTGGTTCCTCAGGTTTTTCTGCAACAGTGCAAGAACAAGAAACTTTTACCTCTGCAATCACCAAAGGATAACTTCCCTCATTTTTCACCTCAAAGGTAGCCATAATTTCTTCTCCATGCATTACTTTCCCCGCATCGAATAC
>CAZHLZ010000135.1:1591-8416 GCA_964532475.1 uncultured Chitinophaga sp. | reverse complement strand
GGATTCACAGAAATTTCTGTCTTCTGCCCTATTTCTACCGTCGAACTTCCTGTGCAAGACATGAAACTTGTTCCGATAAATAATAATGCAATAAATTTTAGTTTTTTCATATTCAATAATTCTAAATTCTTTACTCTACATTCTCAATTCTTGCCTCTCAACTCATCAAACCTCTTCCAATTTTCACTTCAATTTCGACTTACTTCTACAGGCTCAGCACAAGTCGCTCAATCTCCGTTTAATTATTCTCCATTCTACATTCTCAATTCTTACCTCTCAACTCATCAAGCCTCTACCAATTTTCACAATTTTTCCGTCCGCGTTCAATTTATCAATCGCTTTATCCAAAATTCCATTAATAAATGCATTACTTTTTGGAGTAGAATAAAATTTAGAGATTTCAATGTACTCATTTAAAGTTACTTTAGTCGGAATGTTGTTAAATTCCTGAAACTCTGTAATGGCCATTTTCATTAAAATAACGTCCATTTTCGCAATACGATCAAATTCCCAGTTTTGAGTCAATTCGTCAATCAATTTCTCATTTTCTTTGTCACGAGAAATAGTTTTTCTCAATAAAGTCTTCACAAATGGAATTTCATCCTCTGGATCTTTGTAAAGCGGTAAAACTTGCAAATCCTCCCCTTCTTTCAAGGTTTTCAAAGATTTCAACACCATGGAACAAGACAAATCGATATCGTCTAACCAATGAATACTTTTTTCCTCGAAGAAGTTGTAAATCAATGGGAAATTCGCAATTTCTGTTTTAAATAAATTAATCACAAATTCCAAATCTGTCGTAAAACTGCTTTCTTCTGATGCCAAATAAGAAAAATAAAGTTCACTTTCCTTAATTTGAGCAAACAATTTCTTGAACATTTCTTTATTGTCGTCTCCCACCCAATTAATTCGGTGTTCTTCGCTAATTCTTCTTAAATTTTTGCTTTCATCCAACAATGCAAAAACGCTATTTTCAACAAATTTTAAATTCGGATTTAAATCATCCTCTGTTGGTCTGATTTTATTTTTTTTATCTTCTACAATTTGTTCTGCAACGCGTTGAATTTCATGAAATGTCAGAAATAAATACAAATACAAGTCGTAAATTCGATCAATTGCATGAAGCATTTCTTTTTCCGTACGGTTGAAATTATCTTCTTCCGACTGAAAATAGGCATAAAGGGCTTGTAAAACTTTAATTCTTAAGTGACGACGATTTAACATATTAAGTTTTACTTGATTTTATAAAGGTAATTTAACTTTTCCAATGGCTTCGATTCTTTCTTCTGCCATTTTATTCGCGATTTGGTAAGTAGGAATATTTTCTGATTTTGAGCGTTTCACAATGTTTGAAATTGTGTTGTAAATTTCGTCTGCCTTAGTCAATGCCCATTCTGCGGACAAACCTTTGACTTCAGAATAACAATTGATAACACCGCCTGCGTTTAAGGCGTAATCCGGAGCATAAATGATTCCTTTTTCCATCACTTTAATTCCGTGAACAGATTCATTTGCTAACTGATTGTTTGCAGCACCTGCGATAATTGAACATTTCAAACGTGATAAAGTATCGTCATTCACCGTTGCACCCAAAGCACAAGGAGCATAAATATCCATATCGACGTCATAAACATCGTTAATTCCAACAACTTCCGCTCCATAAGTGGAGGAAACTCGTTTCAAGGTATCTTCGTGAATGTCGGAAATATAAATTTTAGCACCTTCTTTCGCAAGAGAAGCAACTAAATATTCTCCAACGTGACCAACACCTTGCACCATGATTTTTTTCCCAGAAAGTGAATCTGAACCAAATTGTTCTTTTGCGCAGGCTTTCATTCCCATGTAAACTCCTTGAGCAGTTACTGGAGATGGATCGCCACTTTTTCCTGGTAAACCAACCACATTGTTTGTTTCCATGTTCACCCAAACCATATCGTTTGTTCCAATACCAACATCTTCTGCAGTAATGTATTTTCCAGCTAAACTTTCAACAAATTTCCCGAATCTTCTGAACATTGCTTCTGACTTCATGGTACGAGAATCACCGATAATTACCGCTTTTCCACCACCAAGATTTAATCCTGAGATTGAATTTTTGTAAGTCATCCCACGAGAAAGACGCAAAACATCCGTTAAAGCTTCCATTTCATTGTTGTACATCCACATTCTTGTTCCTCCCAAGGCAGGACCTAAAACAGTGTTATGAACAGCAATAATGGCTTTTAAACCTGTTGCATTGTCGTTACAAAATAATAATTGTTCGTGATCAAATTTGCTCATTTGAGCAATAACTGGATTTTCAACCAAGTTCGTTTCTTGGATATTTTTTACTTCAAACATTTCTTACAAAAAAGAGTTATCTATATATTCGTTTCAATTGTTATTTTTGTAAAATATTTCAAGAATACAAAAATCACGGTGCAAAAATAGAAAAAATATCTGATGAAGTCTTTAAGCTATCTAAACAAATATATAATTAAATACAAATGGAGGTTGATTTTGGGAGTAATTTTCATTGCAATCTCCAACTATTTCGGGGTTGAAATGCCCAAAATGGTGAAGGAAGCCGTAAATGATTTTTTAACAGAAGTTAAGGAAAAACAAAGTTTTGATTCTATTTTTTGGTTGAGTTTACAGTTGGCTGGGATTTATGTTCTTTTCTCCGTATTAAAAGGATTTTTTCTTTTCATGACACGCCAAATGATCATAATTGTTTCACGCTTAATTGAATACGATTTAAAAAATGAAATTTATGTGCAATATCAAAAGTTAAACTATTCATTTTTCAAAAGAAATAAAACGGGTGACTTGATGAATAGAATTTCAGAGGATGTGTCACAAGTGCGTATGTATCTTGGTCCTGGTTGGATGTACACCATCAATTTAGTTGTATTGTTCGTAATGGTGATTTTTACCATGTTAAAAATTAATGTCACACTTACATTGATTGTGCTTGCGCCTTTACCAATCATGTCTATTTTGATTTATCGTGTGTCAAACAAAATGAATAAATTGAGTAAAGAGGTACAAGAAGAACAATCTTTACTTTCTACCATTGTACAAGAAACTTTTTCTGGAATTCGCGTAATTAAGGCTTATATTCGTGAAAAAGAAGTGCAAACAAAATTCAATGCTTCTTCAGAGGAATTTAAGTCTAAAAACATGAAATTGGTCATAGTAAATGCATTATTTATGCCAACAATCGTATTTCTTATTGGATTAAGTACTTTATTAACTGTATATTACGGTGGGATTTTAACTTATTCAAAAGCAATTACTCCAGGAGATATCATTGCATTTATTTTATACGTAAACATTTTAACTTGGCCTTTTGCAAGTGTTGGTTGGGTAACATCAATTAATCGTCGGGCTGCAGCTTCTCAAGCAAGGATTAATGAGTTTCTGGAAATAAAACCAGAAATCTACAATTCAAATCACAGTAAATTAGAAGAAGTGAAAGAAATTTCATTCGAAAATGTTACTTTTTCTTACGTAAATTCAGAAGAAGCGCATGAAAACTTCTATTCCATCAAAAATTTATCATTCACCATCAAAGAAGGAGAAACACTGGGAATTGTTGGTAGAACTGGAAGCGGAAAATCAACAATTTTAAACCTAATTACAAGACAAATTGATCCTTCAGAAGGAAGAATTACGGTTAATGGACAAGATTTACGAGAAATTAATTTAGATGAATTTAGACAGCAATTAGGAATTGTTCCGCAAGATGTTTTTCTATTTTCAGACACCATTGGAAACAACATCAAATTTGGTTTAAATCAAGACGAAGTTACTGATGAACAATTGATTGATGTTACAAAAACTGCGCACGTTTACCACAACATTCAAGATTTTCAAGATGGATTTGATACCATTTTAGGAGAACGAGGAGTAAATTTGAGTGGCGGACAAAAACAGCGAGTGAGCATAGCACGTGCCATCATCAGAAATCCAAAAACTTTATTGCTAGATGATTGCCTAAGCGCGGTTGACACTGAAACAGAAGACATTATCTTAAAAGGTTTGAACGAAAAATTCAAAAATAGTCTGACAGTAATTGTGAGTCATCGAATTTCTAGTTTACGTTTTGCTGACAAAATCATTGTGATTGAAGATGGTCAAAAAGTGGAGGAAGGAACTCATTCAGAATTGATTACGAGAAATGGAATTTATCATGAAATGTATTTGAAACAACTTTCTAATGATGAGGGTTAAAAGTTAGGAGTTGTTAGCTAGTAATTAGTAGTTGAGCGTGCACTTCATTTCGACAAGCTTAGTGTGAAAGTAAAGAGTGAAAAGTAATAAATCATTAGAGAATATTACTTTAGATTATTTTTCTAATAAATACCAACTGTAATTTCGAATATCGCCGTTTTCAACTTTTTCTTCCAAGATTAACTTGTATTTGTTTTTCTTTTTTTCTATTATTTCTACTTCGTAGGCGATTTTTTGATCCAAAAACATGGAAGAAAGCTGCACTGAATCAATAAGTTGTGTACTTTTTGGTTTAACGGTAATTTCCTTGTCTTTATATTGAAAAAGTGTATTCTTTTGGGCAATCAATTTGATTTTTATGGATTTTCTTGTTTCGTTGTGAATGAAAAAATTGGTGGTTTTCTTTTCAACTTTTTTTTGATTGACAACATAATTATCTTCCGTTTCCTTTTGAAAATCAGGTGATTTTATGATGGTAGTTGGATACCCATCTGGTCTGCTTAAATCAACATATTCCGTTTGATTTCCCGCCTCATCAAATGTATGAAAATAATTGTAAAATTGAATTCCTCCGTCTGGTGCCGAACTAAATTCTAACTTGTGAACCTGTCCATTTGCGTGATATGTTGGGTAAACAGACGCGTGCCCACCTACCCTGCGCAATTCGTAATGTAAAATTTCTTTTCCGTCATTCTTGTACATCACAAATTTTCCCCAATAATGATTATTGTCCCACGTTTCTTTTGTTGAAACTTGTCCATTCGAATGATAACATAGTTTTTCACTACCATTTTCTGAAGTGGTGGTTTGGCATTCTTTTATTTTTACTCTCTGCTGTGCATTTGCAAAAAAAGAAACGAGGCAAATAAAAATGCAAACTAAATTTTTCATGCAAAAAATCAAAACAATTAATATGCCAAAGCAAGTATTTCAATAAAAAACCCCATTCATCAAGAGACAAATGGGATTTTAATTATCTATAGATTTTTCTTAAGACAAAACCTCCTCTAGTGCATTTACTGGTTTTCTGAATACAATTTTGCCGTCAAAAACATCCATCACAACAATTAGTGAAGTGTCAATCGTATTAGAAAGTAATGCTTTTGACAACTCGTTTAACACTTGTTTTTGAATGACTCTTTTTACTGGACGAGCTCCAAACTGAGGATCGTAACCTGCTTTGCAAATCCATTCAAAAGCTTCGTTAGTAACGTGTAAACGAATATCTTTTTCAGCCAAAAGTTCTTTTAGATTGTTCAATTGAATGGTGACAATTCCACGTAAGTGACTCATAGATAAAGGTGTAAACATGATTGTTTCATCAATTCGATTCAAAAACTCAGGTCGAATCGTTTGTCTTAATAGTTCTAAGACTTTGAATTTCGTTTTTTCAGCTACCTCATCATAATGCCCTTCTTTGATTCCTTCGAAACTCTCCTGAATTAAGTGTGAACCTAAATTTGAAGTCATAATGATAATGGTATTTTTGAAATTCACCATTCTACCTTTATTATCAGTCAAACGCCCGTCATCTAATACTTGTAACAAAATATTAAATACATCTGGATGTGCTTTTTCTATTTCGTCCAATAATACAATTGAATATGGTCTTCTTCGAACGGCTTCCGTTAATTGTCCACCCTCATCGTAACCAACGTATCCCGGGGGTGCTCCAACCAAACGACTAACCGAATGTTTTTCTTGGTATTCACTCATATCAATGCGCGTCATAGCGTTTTCATCGTTGAATAAATATTCCGCCAAGGCTTTTGCTAATTCCGTTTTTCCAACTCCAGTAGTTCCTAAGAAAATGAAGGATCCAATTGGACGTTTAGCATCTTGCAAACCAGCTCTACTCCTTCTAACAGCATCGGAAAGCGCAGCAATTGCTTCTTCCTGCCCAACAACTCTTTTTCCTAATTCATCTTCTAATTTCAACAATTTTGAAACCTCAGATTCAACCATCTTTGAAACTGGAATTCCTGTCCACTTTGAGACAACTTCAGCGATTTCTTCTACATCAACCTCTTCTTTTATCATTTTAGAAGTTGTTTGCATTTCAATTAGTTTCGCTTTTGCATCCTCTAATTTTGTTTCGGTTTCTTTAATTTTTCCGTAACGGATTTCTGCAACTTTACCATAATCGCCAGCTCTTTCAGCATTGTCAGCCTCGATTTTTAAGTTTTCTAAATCTTCCTTAAATTTCTGTACAGCATCCACCACATCGCGTTCAGCTTGCCATTTGGCAACAAAAGCATCTCGTTGTTGTGCTAGATTTGCTAATTCTTTGCCGATATTTTCTAATTTTTTGGTATCTTTTTCTCGTGTAATTGCCGCCTTTTCGATTTCTAATTGCATAATTTTACGTTCCAATTCGTCCAATTCTTCTGGTTTCGAATTGATTTCCATACGTAATTTTGAAGCTGCTTCATCAATTAAATCGATTGCTTTATCTGGCAAATGTCTATCGGTGATGTAACGTTGAGACAATTCCACTGCAGCAATAATCGCCGCATCTTTAATCATTACTTTGTGGTGATTTTCGTATTTCTCTTTAATCCCACGTAAAATTGAAATTGCATCTTCCGTTGTTGGCTCATCCACCATAAC
>CAZHLZ010000135.1:1293-1581 GCA_964532475.1 uncultured Chitinophaga sp. | reverse complement strand
TTTGAAAACGACGCACCAAAGCTTTATCTTTTTCAAAATATTTTTGATATTCATTTAAAGTTGTTGCACCAACCGCTCTTAATTCACCTCTCGCCAAGGCAGGTTTTAAAATATTTGCAGCATCCATTGCTCCATCTCCTCCACCAGCACCCACCAGCGTGTGAATTTCGTCAATAAACAAGATGATTTCTCCATCAGCTTGAATGACTTCTTTTACAACCGCTTTTAGACGTTCCTCAAATTCACCTTTGTATTTTGCACCAGCAATCAAGGCTCCCATGTCTAAGG
>CAZHLZ010000135.1:0-1283 GCA_964532475.1 uncultured Chitinophaga sp. | reverse complement strand
ACAATTTTGCTTTTTAGATTTTCTGGAACATCTCCATTAATAATTCGGTGAGCTAAACCTTCTGCAATGGCAGTTTTTCCAACACCAGGTTCTCCAATTAGAATAGGATTGTTTTTTGTTCTTCGTGTCAAAATTTGTAACACTCTTCGGATTTCTTCATCACGACCAATTACTGGATCTAATTTTCCAGATTGCGCAAGTTCGTTTAGGTTTTTAGCGTATTTTTCCAATGATTTGTAGGTTCCTTCTTGACTGTTTGAAGTAACGTTTTGTCCATTTCTTAAATCCATAATGGCTTCTTTTAAGTTTTTTTGTGTTATTTTATTGTCTTTTAATACTTGACCAATGGCATCGTTGGCATCAATCATCGTATAAAGTAATACTTCTATTGAAACAAATTCATCTTTGAAATTTTTGATTTCATTGAGTGAATTGTTTAAGGTTTTATTAGCATGTTGACTCAAATGTAATTGTCCACCAGTAACTTTCGGAAGACTTTGGATGATTCGTTCAACAACTTGTTCAATGTTTTTGGAATTAGCGTTTAGCTTGTTTAGCAAATAAGGAATTACATCTTGATCTACCTCCATCATTCCTTTCAAAAGGTGAGCGTTTTCGATGCTTCCGTGACCATAACCTTCTGCGATTGTTTGCGCTTGCTGGATGGCTTCTTGTGTTTTTAGTGTAAATTTATTAAAGTCCATAATTTAGGTTTTTATGATGCTTTTCAAACCTCAATTTACATTCCAAAGGACAAATCGAGACAAATTGACATCTTTTGTTAGTGAAACTTAGTTAAAAACATTAAAATCAACGACAAATTGTCATAACTCCTGCGTTTATTTACATAATGATCTTGTTTGTTTTTGGTTACAATATTTTTCAAAAACTAAAAGAATAGTTAACAGTCGTTGCAGAACTGATAAGCTGAAGGTAAATTGTGCTGTTTTTTTGTCATTAATGACTTCGATTTTAGATTGTTTCCCTGCTAATACTCGCAGATTTAGACGCTGATTCGCGCAGATTTGGTTTTTATTACAAGATTTAAATTGTTCGGAAACTTTAAATTATTGATGAATATTTGTATTTTTGAGAGAAGTTAAGACAATATAAAATGAATTTGCGATACGAAGTTTTTGTACAGCAGGAGTCACTTCGTAGCTACTCATAAAGTACTATCTAGCAGAGCGGTTGAGCAAAAAAAGTACATTCGATAAAAATTAAGTTTGACAGAAATTAAATGAAGAATCTATTAAAATCATTACCTCTTTTACTAATACTTA
>CAZHLZ010000134.1:0-9299 GCA_964532475.1 uncultured Chitinophaga sp. | reverse complement strand
ATTAAGATCAATGAAAGAAATAAGATAAATGAAAAATGGATTACCATTAAAATTGGAAATAATTCTACAAATAAAGCATTTTGGAAATACATCAGTCTGATTCTATTAATTATCGGCATTTTGTTTTTTATTTTTTATTTGTGGAATAAATCATTGAGAAAACAAATAAATCTTCGTAAAGTAATTGAAAATGAGCTTTCTACGACTTTAGATGAAGTTAAAAAGCAAAACAATGACAAGACTGTTTTGTTGCAAGAAATACATCATCGCGTAAAGAATAATTTACAAATCATCATTAGTTTATTGCGTTTGCAAGCAAATTCACAAACAAATTCGGAAGTTCAAAATGCGCTTTATGAAGCCGTCGAACGAATTAATTCCATTTCTTTGGTGCATGAACATATTTATAAAAATCCCAATTTAGCAGAATTTGACATCAATAAATATATTCAAAACTTGGGTGAAGAATTGAAAAGAATTTTTGTGAAAGACAAAGAAATCTTAATTGATGTTGAAATTGACCTAAGTATTCACCTAGATCTAAGACCAATTGTTCCTTTGGCTCTGATTTTAAATGAATTATATTCCAATAGTTTTAAATACGCATTTAGAAATAAATCTAGTGGGTCTATCAAAATAAATTTATTTTTAGAAGATAATAAACTTATTTTGAACTATTCTGACAATGGAGAATGGTTTAACAACAGTTATACTAAAAATTTCGGGACCTATCTAATTGAAATATTTACAGAGCAACTAAATGGTTCATTCAAACTTGATATTGCCGATAGTACAAGTTATCATTTCGAATTCTCTGATTTTTAATTCATTAGTTCCATTCAAATTTCCTGTTTTTTTTGCATAAAAGTTCTGCTTGCATATAATATTTTAATTTTTTTTTCGTTTTTTGGTATAATAAGTGTAACGAATTTTAATAAATGCAGTTATATGAAATATAAAGTCTGCAAGCTTTATAAAATAAACCAAAATTAAAACCAGAGAACTATGAGTATTAACCCAATGTATCACCAAACACCGGATAAAATCCAAGAGGAGATGGTGTTGATACAAAGAGCGCAAGCGCGACCGGAAGATTTCGGTCCTTTGTATAAAAAATATCACGAGAGCATATTTCGTTATGTTTATCAACGCATGGATGATAAAGAGAGCGCACACGACATTGTTTCTCAAGTTTTTATAAAAGCATTGACAAATATTCAACGCTATGAACATAAAGGTTTACCTTTTTCTTCTTGGTTGTATAGAATTGCAAAAAGTGAACTTTATCAGTCATTTAGAGACAAAAAAGTTGAACGTTATGTCAATATTGAAACGGTTCAAATTAAGGATGTTATTCTTGAAATTGACGAAGAAGATAATCAAATCAATATCAATCATTTAATGAGTTCATTGGCGAAATTAAAAGAAAAAGATATCCAATTATTAGAAATGCGTTTTTTCGAAAAGCGTAGTTTCAAGGAAATTGGTGAAATATTAGAATTATCGGAAAACAATGCCAAAGTCAAGACTTTTAGGGCTCTAGAAAAATTAAAATCACATTTTCATAATCAATAATCTATATGGAAAACTTTAAACTAAATTTGGATCGACCAGAAATCAGTTCAAATGAAATTGAAAAAAATCAAAATTTTGACAACATTCTTTCATCCTACAAAAAAATGAAGCCTCCTGTCTATAAGAACCCCTGGTTTTGGGGTTCTGCAGGTCTGGCCACCGTTGGTCTAACAACTATTGTAAGCTTAAATGCAATGTCTAACAAAAATGAAACGAATGATAAAAATATTACTTTAAACTCAAAAAACCTACCTCAGGATACCGAATGTATAAAAACTCCATTAGAAAAGGAAGATATAAAATTTACAACTTTTGTTGTGAATCCAAGTAAGAATGAAAAAATTTCATTAGAAAGTGGAACTACTATTGAAATTCCAAAAGGGGCATTAATTGCAGAAAATAAACAAGAAAATGTGGAAATAAAAGTACGTGAATTTAGAGATAAATCAAGTGCTTTTGTTGCGGGAATTCCTATGGATTTGTCTAAAAATGAAGCATTTGAATCAGCTGGAATGATTGAGATTCGTGGTACACAGGATAATAAAGAAGTAAAAATAAATGAAGATAAACCAATTCTCGTAGATTTAAAAACCACTCAAGACCCAAGTACTTTTGGATTCTGGTATCTGAATGAAGAGAACAAAAAATGGGAAAATTATCCATTACTAAAAGAAAAACTTGCTAGTGAAGTAGCTTCAAAATCTTCAAATTCAGTCGAGAAAAAAATACAAGAAAACGAGAAAGAATTACTAAAATTAAATTCAAAGATTGCAGAAGTAAAATCCGAAATTGCATTAATGAAAGTCCCAAGTCAAGAATCATACAAGATTCCAAATAAAGGCGCACAAAAATTTGATTTAGACTTTGATAAAAAGGATTATCCTGAATTAGCTAGTTTTAAAAATTTAGTATTTGAGGTTATTCCAAGTAAAAATTTGGATCCAAACTTTTCAAAAAAAACGTGGTCTGAAATGGATTTATCGAAAGATGGTGAAAAATATGTGATGAAATTCAAGAATAGTCGCGAATCAGCATCAGTAAATGTTCGTCCAGTTTTAAGCGGTACTGAATTAAAAGTTGCAGAGAAAAATTTTGATGAAGCCTTACAAAATTATAAGTCAAACAAACAGTCTCTTGACACGAAGAAATCCAGCTATGAAGCAAAAAAAATAGAACATGAAAAAAAGTTAGCACTTTTAATGCAGGATGAGGAGCAAGAAGTGAAACAAAATTCTTCCAGAAACTCGCAATCTCTTTTAGCTAAAGAAAAAGTCAAACAAGAGACCAATAACGTACTAGCATCATCTAATTCTCTTTCTTTTCAGACTACTCGATTCGGAGTTTTTAATTCTGATAAACCAATTGCCTATCCAAAATCCTTGCCGGTAGAAATAGCATTTTTATGGATTGGAAGTCAGGTTGCTAAATTCAAACAAGTTTTTGTTTTCAATATGGATAAAAATAACCGCTATTCTTACGGAGAAGGCTTTCTTAATCCAATCGAAAACATTGGATTTCATAAAAATGATGATTTGGTAATTATTGGAATAGATTTTGATGGAAATCTCGGATATACTGAAATAAATGATTTTGATGATACAAAAATTAAGGACAAACTTGAGTTTCATAAGAAAGGGAGGTCAGAAAACACACTTGATTTACTCAAAAAGTTACTTGATGAAACTACTTCCATTTCTTAGTTTTTCCCTTCTTTTATCATTTTCTAAACTGTTTTCTCAAGAAATTGAAAAAATAAAATTGGTCAAAGAATACAACGAAAGTGATTTTTACCCGCATATTGAAGGATATTTTGATGGTAGAATACCTGTCTTAAAATTAGGCAGTTTAGAAGGAATTCAAACTAAATCAGGATTAAGAATTTCATCATTTGAAATTAGTTTTATCACCGGAAGAGATTACGAAACTTTCAAGATAAAATCTCATCAAATTCCAGATACTATATTTACAAAAATTATTCGTTCATCACTCGATCAAAGAATATTTTTCACTAATATTGAGGCATACGATGAGTTGAATACCAGACATATTTTGAAAAGTATGTCCTTAATTCCTTTTAAAGATGAAGAATAGTTTGATAATATTTTTTATTTTATTTCTTAATAGTTCTGCTTTTTCACAAGAGGAAAAAATTACAATTCAATTAAAAAAAGAGAAAAATACCATTTATAAAGGTCAGAATGAAGAGGTTAAAGATTGGTATTTGTGTATTGATTCAGATTCCATTTGTTACTTGGCAAATTTGATCATTCCAGAGGAAGAAATTGAAAATTGGTTTGAAATTAGAAAAAATAGTAACAATATTTTTAAAGGTAAAATAGAAGGTTTTCAATATGCTACACTCAATTTCATCAAAGAAAATGATCAAGAAACTAATTTGGCATTTTATATTAATTTTGAAGGGAAAATGAATGTTGTCTTGACTTCCATTTCGGATGGTTTGGTCTATATTTTTACTAGATTTTAAATATTCATTGTAAAGGCTGTTTTATTCATAAACAGCTTGGGTTTGATAAGTTTACAAAAATTTAATTTTTATAAACAAAAAATATTATTAATTTTGCAAACAACCACGTATATAGTTCAATAAAAGAAATATAATGAAAACAAGTATAAGCATATTAGCGATTTCACTTATTAGTTTTGGCACTTTTGCTCAATTTTCCAATTTTAACACGCAAAAAAATTGGTCAATGAATAAAAAAGAATTCATTTTTGGAGGTGGTGCAACTCAATTTTTAGGTGATTTAGGAGGACAAGATGGGATTGGAAAAGATTATTCACTTGAAGATTTGAACATGAGAGCAACTAATAACAATGTAATGTTGGGTTTTAGATATCGTTTTCATCCAAATTTTACAACTACTTCTCAAATAAATTTTGGTAAATATCGTGCTAGTGACTTTTTTACGGAAAATGAAGGTCGTAGAGTGAGGGAAATTAACATTAAATCTACTTTAATTTCTTTTTACCAAAGATATGAATACATTGTGTTTGCAAATGAAAAAGTTGGAAAAAGAAATAATATTCCTGGCTTAAAAGGAATGAAGGATAAAAACACCCAAGTTTATATTTATACAGGAGCAGGAGTGTCTTACTACAACCCTCAAGGTGGTCCTGGTACAAAATATGAAGGAGTTGCTTTAAGACCATTAAATACGGAAGGACAAGGTCTTCCAGGTGGTGCAAATTCCTATAAAGCTGTTACTGCAATTGTTCCATTTGGAATTGGTTATAGAGTAGGTTTAGGTAGAATGTGGAGAGTTATGTTTGAGGCAACATACTTCAAAACTTTTACTGATTACATGGATGATGTTTCAACAACATATTACAGTTATGAAGCAAATCAATTGCTAGATGCTGCATCACCTGAAACCATTTATTTTTCGAATCCTGCTGAAGGTGATGGAAATTGGACAAAATTTCAAAATGGAGATAAACGAGGAGATAATGAAAAAGATGCTTTTTTCTATTTAAATGTTTGTTTTTCAAAAAATATCACCTATAAATCTTATGTTAGAGGAAAACAAATTAAATGGAAAGGTGTAAGAGCTAAATTTTAATTAATAATTGATCGATTGAAAAAGCGAGATTCTTTAATAGTTTCTCGCTTTTTTATTTTACTTTTGTAGCATTAATTGCACCGTATGTACAAGTTTATCCGTTATTTTTTATTTTTATTCGATCCAGAAAAAATTCATTATTTTTCCGTTAATTGTCTAAAAATTTCGTTAAAAATTCCAATTATAAAACAACTTATTCAGAATTCATTTAAAAATGATGACAAAAAATTGGAAAAAAATCTCTTTGGATTAACTTTTAAAAATCAAATTGGTTTAGCTGCAGGATTTGACAAAAATGCAAGCATGTATAAGGAGCTTTCCAATTTAGGATTTGGTTTTATTGAAATTGGAACAGTTACTCCTTTGGCGCAAGATGGCAATGAAAAACCACGACTTTTCAGACTGAAACCAGATTCAGCGATCATTAATCGGATGGGATTCAATAATTTAGGTGTTGATGCTGTTGTTGAGAATCTTAGGAATAGAAATAAAGATTTAATTATTGGTGGAAATATTGGGAAAAATAAATTGACTCCAAATGAAAATGCCTTAGACGATTATTTAATTTGTTTCAAAAAATTGCATGATTTTGTAGATTATTTCGTAGTAAACGTTTCTTCCCCGAATACCCCAAATTTAAGAGATTTACAAGAAAAAGAGCACTTAAAAAAAATTCTATTAGCATTAAAAAATGAAAATAAGAATTTTGGAAAACAAAAAGCTATTTTATTAAAAATTGCTCCAGATTTAACTGATTCTCAATTGGATGACATTGTCGAAATCGTGAGTGAAACCAAAATTGATGGAGTGATTGCAACAAATACCACTATTTCCAGGGAGAATCTGAAAACTAATAATTCTGTCGTCGAATCAATTGGAATGGGTGGACTTTCAGGAAAACCACTTTCTAAGAAGTCAACAGAAGTGATTCGTTACTTAAAAGAAAAATCCGAAAATTCTTTCCCAATTATTGGAGTTGGTGGAATACATTCGGAAAAAGATGCACTTGAAAAGATTGAAGCTGGTGCAGATTTATTGCAGTTGTACACAGGTTTTATTTATGAAGGTCCAGGTTTAATAAAACGAATTAATCAAGCAATTTTAAATTCAAGGAAAAATTGAAAATATGTCAGAAATAAAAATTATAGAATGTCCTCGTGATGCCATGCAAGGATTGAAAGAATTTATTCCAACAGAGCTGAAAGCTAACTATTTAAATCAATTGTTGAAGTCCAATTTTGACACCTTGGATTTTGGAAGTTTTGTTTCACCAAAAGCAATTCCTCAATTGGCTGATACAAAGGAAGTTTTGAATTTACTCGATTTATCTTCAACAAAAACAAAGTTACTTGCCATTATTGCTAACGAGCGTGGGGCAGAGGATGCTGTAAATTTTGATGAAATTACTTATTTAGGTTTTCCATTTTCTATTTCGGAGACTTTCCAAATTAGAAATACAAATTCAACTATTGAAGAGGCATTTTTGAAAGTAGAAAACATTCAGAATTTATGTATTAAGAATAAAAAGGAACTAGTTGTTTACATTTCAATGGGATTTGGGAATCCTTATGGAGACGATTGGAGTAGTGAAGTGGTAGGATCTTGGTCCGAAAAACTATATTCAAAACTTGATGTAAAAATTATTGCTTTATCTGATACAATCGGTTGTGCAAACCCATCTTTAGTCTATGATTTGTTTTCCGATTTGATTCCAAGTTTACCTCAAGTTGAGTTCGGAGCTCATTTGCATACGCTTCCAGAAAATGCAAATGATCTAATTCATGCCGCTTATTCTGCATCGTGCCGCAGATTTGACGGTGCAATTAAAGGATTTGGTGGATGTCCAATGGCAAAGGATGATTTGACAGGGAATATGCCTACAGAAAAAATTCTAGATTATTTCAGGACTCATAATGATTTAAAAATCAATGAATTAGAATTTGAAAAGGCTTATACAATGTCATCTTTAGTTTTTCCATTACATTAAGTAACTTTTCATTAAATCTTCGTTATAAAAAATAAAATATGAAATCAATTTTCAAAATAGCAATTCTTTCAATCTTACTTTTTTCGTGTAAATCAAAAGAAAACACTAACGCTCAAGATAAAAATGATGACGTGGTTGTTGAACAAAAATCAGAGGAAAACATTGAAGTACTTTTTGATGAAGAAAATTTTGAGGACAAAGAATCCATTTCATTATTAAAAGAATTAGGAAATGGAATTTGTAATCCTACAGAAAAGGACGAGGAAAATTACATGAAACCACCTTGTTCAGCTAAATTTTTCAAATTGATGTCTTTCAAACAAAATTCTTCTTTAAAAGATGGATTTGTATTATTAATTAAATCTCGTGTGCATGGTTTTCCGCTGAGAAGAGTTTACATTTTTCAGAGGGAAGCAGGAAAATTAATTAAAGTAAACAGTTTTGTTGCCAATATTATTGGAAAACGAAAATCAAAAACTAGTTATGATGATTTAATTTTACGTTTTAGCGATGTTGACAAAAATCATTTTAATTGCATCTTTGTTTGGAAAAATAATCATTACGAATATGATCGAGTAGAACAAATTAACGATGCAAATATTAAGGCTGAATTTCAAGATTCTATGAATTTAGAAATTTTAAAAGTCATTGAACAAAATGGAATGATGAATATATGATAAAATATTCTTTAATTGTTTTTCTTCTTTTTTCTTGTGTTCCTGATTTTCAGCACAAAGAACTTGTTCCGTATTACATTTTGCATGACAATAGTTCTAAGGTATGGATAATCAATCATTTATACAAAGATGGGGTTGATCAAATTCCCTTGTCTGTATCTTATAAAAACATGATTGTATTTCATGACACGGGAAATTGTTATATCTACAAATTAAAAAATATCAATGAAAATCAGGGCAGAAAAGCATCATTCTTCATTGAAAACGATAATAAAGAATTACGATTAGAATTTAATAATGAAACCTGGAGTTTTTATATTCAGGAGTTTAATGAAGAAAAAATTAAACTTAAATCTAAAGATGAATCAAATTCTTACACCATGGAATTAATCAGTTTTCCTGAATTGTAAAAAAGATTTAAATTTTCACAATCTTTTGTGTAATTTTTATTCCTTTAGAGGTTTGAAACTCAATTAAATAAGTTCCTTTACTTAAATTTCTTGTTTCAATAATATTAGAGTTGGTTTTTTCATTTCTGATCAATTCGCCAGTGATTGAGAAGATTTTGTAAGCACTAATTTCTTCCTCGATAACTATTTGCAACTTATCGTCAAATGGATTTGGAAAAACACTAAAATCAAAATTTGAAATTTCATCAACAGAAACAGGATCTTCAGTTCTTACAATCACATCATCGATCCCCAATTTGAATGCATCATTTGAGGTTAAAACAAAAGCAACATAAATTGTTTGATTGTCATATAGTTTTTCACTTAAATTAAATTCGTGAGTTGTCCAAAGGTAATTTTCCTCTTGAATTACGATCAATGTATCTGTAAAACTTGAGATTTGTGAATCTGTTGTCGAAATTAATACCTTGTAAAATTCTGGGAATGAAGCATCAAATGATTTTGCTTGCCACGAAATAAAGTTACCAAAACTACTTAGTGTCAGAGCTGGTGAAATTAGCCAACGATTCGCACTTGCTGGAACAGTAAAAAAAGATGTAGCACTTGCAATTGTATCTAATTCATTATTAGGGTCTTGAACGGCAATAAATGCTTCCGAATAATTTGAAACTTGAGAATTCACTGTTGATGTATCTTGGGTCGAAACAATCCAAGTGTTTGGAATTCCATTTTGGAAATCTTCGTTTAGAATTTCAATTTGTGCATTAAATAGTGAGCAAGAGCTGATTAGAATTGTACTGATAAAAAGTTTCATTTATTAAAAATAAGGTAATGAAAAATAATAGATGGTAAATTTACATCTTATTTAGATAGAAAAAGGAGTATTTCCTTAAAATTTTGATAAAAATTGTCAAAAGCAATCATTTTTGTCTTAAAAAAATCAAAAATTTCTTGTTTGTCGGATTCATTTAAATAATTTAGATTTTCTTTTCTCCATTGAATTCGAGAAAAAATGGGAACTGCTTCAGAATAACAATTTTCTATCCATATTCCATCTGTACCAATTTCT